>DOMV01000448.1:244-5566 GCA_003509805.1 Planctomycetaceae bacterium | reverse complement strand
GTCCGGGCCGTTCAACCGGCCCTGGAGGACCTGGAAGCGGAGTACGAGGAAGTGGCGGCAAGCCTGGGGGCGACCCGGTGCCGGACCTTTTGGAGCGTCATTTTGCCGACGGTGCGTCCGGCCGTGTTGACCGGTTTCGCGATGGCGTTCGCGCGGGCGCTCGGGGAATTCGGGAGCGTCATTTTCATCGTCGGCGGCGGAGAGATCATGAAAACGGAGATCGTTTCCCAACTGATTTTCGTTCAGCTCAGCCAGACCGACGGAACCCGGACCTGTTCGGCGATCGCGCTTGTCATGCTCCTTACCTCCTTTGCGCTGCTGTTGATCATCAACCTCCTTCAAATGTGGGGCAACCGCAAATTTTTGGTTTCGCGCTAATCTTCCGTCATCCCGGTCGTTTGAATCGCGTATTTTTGAGTCGCCTACCCGGTCATGAAAAAAACATCGAACAACCCCGGCACGCCGATCACCGAACCGTTTTGGGTTCGCTGTCTGCTGATCGGTTTCGCGATCGTTTTCCTGACCGTCTTCCTGCTCCTGCCGCTGCTCATGATTTTCGTGAAAGCGTTTTCGAGCGGCATGGTCGCCTATTTCGCGTCACTTACCGATCCGAGAACGGCGGCTGCGGTGCGGTTGACGCTTTTTTCAGCGGGAATCGCGGTCCCGGCCAATGTGATTTTCGGAATCGCCGCCGCCTGGTGCCTGGGGAAATTTCAATTTTGGGGAAAAAGCGTTCTTTTGACCCTGATTGATCTGCCGTTCGCCGTTTCACCCGTCATTGCCGGACTCCTGTTCGTCTACCTGTTCGGTTTGCAGAGTTCGCTGGGCGCCTGGCTGGACGGGCACCATGTCAAAATTCTTTTCGCGACGCCCGGGATCGTCATCGCGACGATGTTCGTCACCTTTCCCTTCGTCGTTCGCGAGTTGTTGCCGATCATGCAGGCGCAGGGCATCGAAGAGGAGTTGGCCGCCCGCATGTTGGGAGCCCGGGGTTGGCATATCTTTTGGCGGGTCACGCTCCCGAATGTGAAATGGGCGCTTCTCTACGGCGTGATCCTGTGCAACGCGAGGGCCATGGGGGAATTCGGGGCCGTCGCGGTCGTTTCCGGGGGCGTGCGCAGCACCTTGCCGCTCCATATCGAAGGTTTGTACCAGGATTTCAGCAGCGGCGTCCACGCGCCTTTCGCGGTCGCTTCCATTCTCGCGATGCTCGGCGTTCTCACCCTTATCGTGAAAGCGGTCGTCGAACGAAAAACCGCCGAAACGGAGGATTGATCGCTTTTTGCCCGAAACAAAAGCCGGGAATGCGGCGCAGTGGCCGGAGTTTTGCGTAAATCCCGGTCGTTTCACGCTGGTGCGATCTCGGCTTGCATCAATCGAAAACGGGGGGCATCGCGGGTTTCTACTCCGCTCCGGGCGTGTTCGGTTCGGCGTCCATCTCTGCGATAATACGACGCAGCCGGCGCTGGAGAGGCTGGCTTTGCCGGACGAACAACGTTTTTGTCCCTTCGTCGACGCAGATCGCTCCTCCGAACGGATTCCCGGCGGATTGCCAACTCTCCGGTTCCAAGGTTGCCCGGATCATTCGGAGGAACGATTCGATCGCGTCGTTTTTTTCCGGATCGGAAAGCGTCCGAATGCTTAGAGGAAGCAAATGCGGTTCGAGCGACATTTTCGAAGGCGTCCCCAAATCGGACGGCGTACTGATTTCGATCATGTTTTTGGCGACGATCCTGTAGGAAAGCGGAAACGCTTCCACCGAATCCAGCAGGCCGGTGAGCGCATCGTCGAGCGTTCCGTCGTCGCAATGCACGGTCGAAACCAGCTCCTTGATCGACGCCCCGGACTGTGAAAGAGCGTCGTAATCGACCAGGGCGATCAACGGCGCATTCGTTTCGATCAGGGCGACCGCCTCGACAAGCGGGACGGGGCGAAAATAATTCAGCGTGAACGGCCGGCGAACCGTATCCCAACCGAACGCTTCCGGCGTCAGGGTTTCGCCGCTCATTTCGGATTGTTGGGGCAATTCCCGGAGAACGCGAAGCATTTCAAGCACTTTGAGCACCCGGTCGGCGGTTGCCCGATTGCCGCGCAAACGGATTTCCCGGTTGTCGAACAACGCGATTTCCCCGTGATGTCCGTCCTGGGGCGCCGCGTCAACGAGCCCGGCGTCGACGGGTACTGTATCAACGGCTTGTCCGTCATCGGACTGATACGGAAAGCGGTTGAAATTTCCCGAAGCCGACCTTTCGGGAACTTGCCCACCGGAAACAACCCTGCCCGGAAGGTGAATCGGCGGATATGCGGAAAGCTCAACCGGCTTCGGTAGAAAATCCGGCCGGACAAGCGTAAAAAGCATGTCGGTCAACCGTTCGGGCGGGATCGTGGCAAGCAGGTCCTCGACGGCAAAACGGTGTTCCTCAACGGGATCGGGAGGCCCGGCAATCGTAATGCCTCCGTTTCTAATGAAAAAACGCAGTTGCCGCGGTTCCAGCAGCGATTCGAGCGTTTCCCGGACAGTGCGATTTTCCAGATTCGCGGAAATCCGATCCTCGACGGAAACGCCGACCGTGGAAAGCGAAGCGAGATCGAAAGTGACCGGTACGTCGATCAGTCCGGAAAGTGTGCGGACGACTTCATAGAGCGGGAGATTTTCGAATTGGAATTTTCCCAGCATCCATTCCAGCCGGGGCGCAATCGCGACCAAAGCGGCCGTATCATCACGTCGCGGTTGCAACAATCGAACCAGCCGATTTTGACGTTCCTGCGCCGATCGGGGATCGGCCGTTTCCTCCGCGGGGTCCGCAGGCGGTTCTTCCTTCGCATCCGGCCCATCCGGGATGGCGTCGGAACCGTTGTCGTCGTTTTCGTCCTCTCTTTCCGGGATCATCTCCGGTTCGACGGACGTCTCCGTTGTTTGCGAGCCTGGTTGATCGACCGGAAGGTTCCTATCGTCTCCCATATCGTTCACCGGAACGTCTGCCGGATCGTCTGCCGGGACGGTTTCAACGTCGACACGATCCTCCGGTTCATCGGATACCGTGGAAGTGAGGCCCGGTGGAAGGGGAACGGCCGCCGGGTCGGCTTCTCCTCCGAAAAAAAGGACCAAAACACTCCCGAGCAACAGCAGGACAATTGCAACAACCAAAAGTTGCAGCAGTATTTTTCGCAACCGGGCTTCCTGCCGCGAGATTTCAGGAGGCAAGCCCCCTTCGGCAGGGGTCGCGGACGACGGCGTGACGGGAGGCGGCGGAGGCATCCGGGCGAACGTTTCCGCCGGCGGTTTCGGTTCCGGGAGGGTTTCGTCGCGGTGATGACCAGGGTCAGGCGGATTCGTGGTTTCGACGATTTTCCGGGTGGGGGGTTCGACCAGGACCATTCCACCGCATTTGGGACAGGCGATAATCTGCCCGATCAACGCCTCGTTTTTAACGGCGATTTTCGCATTGCAGGTGGTACAAGTAATCGTAAACACGCGATCCGAAAGGTTGAATGTCTTTTGGGGTCTTCAGGCTGAAAATCGAATGTGAGGCGGTGTTGCGAGAAGGCGTCGCGAGTCGGGAACCGCAGTTCCGAGAACATTTTTGAACATTTTCGAGCATTTTCGGCCCCATTGTATCTTTTTTTGTTCCCGGGTAAAATGCCAATTATTGTGCCGGATGGTGTTTGTTGGGAAAAAACGCATGGCGACAAAGGGGTTTTCTACCGAAGCCGGTTGAGTCGTGGGTAAACTGAAAGCCATTGAAATTTCCCGAAGCCGACTTTCGAACCGCCCGTTTGCCCTTCAGGAAGTTTCAGGGATTGTCGGTATCGTAAGGGTTTGCGCTCACAGGGTTTTCGTTCATTTGATTTCATGTCTCTTTTTATTCAAAACGGCCGCCTGATCGATCCTTCGCAAAACCTTGACCGGATCGGTTCCCTTCGAACCGACGGCGTGAAAATCGTGTCATACGACGGTTCACCGCAATCGGGCGACGAGATCATCGATGCCGCCGGCCGGATCGTGTCTCCCGGATTCGTCGATATGCACGTCCATCTCCGCGAACCGGGAAAAGAGGAGGACGAGACGATCGACACGGGAACACAAGCGGCGATTTTCGGAGGCTTTACGACGATTGTTTGCTGTCCGAACACGACTCCGCCGATCGATTCGCAAGCGATGGTCGAATTCGTCCGTCAAAAAGCGATGAGGGCCGACCGATGCAATGTCTATGCGATATGTTGTATCAGCAAAGGGCGGGAAGGGAAGGAGCTTGCGGAGCTTGGGCAACTCTTCGAAGCCGGGGCGATTGCCTGTAGCGACGATGGGGCTCCCGTTGAAGACGCGGAATTGACGCGCCGGGCTTTTGAATATTGCCGGATGTTCGACAAACCGCTTCTTTCCCATCCGGAGGTGACTTCGCTGACCAAAGGGGGGGTGATGCACGAGGGGGCCGTCTCCCTGCAGCTCGGGTTGAGAGGAATGCCTGCCGCCGCCGAAGATGTGATGATCGTTCAAGATATCACACTTGCGGAGCTGACCGGCGGCCGGTTGCACGTCATGCATGTGTCGACCGGCGGGGCGGTTCAGGCGATTCGTCGAGCCAAAGAACGGGGAGTTCGGGTAACGGCGGAAATCACCCCGCATCATTTGACGCTTACCGATGAATCGTTGCGTTCGTTCGATTCCCATTTCAAGATGAGTCCCCCGCTGCGAAGCCGGGATCACCTTGAGGCTTGCATCGAAGGACTGCGGGATGGGACTATCGACGCGATTGCGACCGATCACGCTCCCCATGCCGCCGAGAAAAAAATGCAGGAGCTTGATCGGGCTCCGTTCGGGATCATCGGCCTTGAAACCGCGCTGGGCGTTGTCGGGATCAAACTTATCGAGCCCGGGCTTCTCGATTGGCCGACACTGATCGCAAAAATGTCGACAAATCCGGCCAGGATTCTCGGGATACCCAAGGGAACGCTGCAAATCGGTGCGGATGCGGATATTACGTTGATCGACCCGGAAAAACGCTGGACGGTTACCAAGGAGAGTTTTCGCGGCAAAAGCAAAAACTCCCCCTATCTCGGCTGGGAATTGCGAGGAAAGGCGGAAACCGTGATCGTTCGTGGTCGTATCATCAAATCATAGTGCATTAAAATCGTGGTGCATTAAAATCGTAGTGCCTCGTTCGCACCAAATCCAGGCCAAGCCGAGGTCCCGATCCCGAGATTGAATGTCTACTGGAAACGCGGTGAAAGCGGACATTCGGTCAAGTCGGCCTGCCGCACTCACTCGCCCGCAACTTGTGTTAATGTAAGTATTAACGCGGATCGTTCGAGCGGCAAGCG
>DOMV01000448.1:0-185 GCA_003509805.1 Planctomycetaceae bacterium | reverse complement strand
CGGTCGGCTTTCATGTCGTAGGTGACCGTTTTTCCTTCGGCAATGACGGCGGCGACCGCATTCTCCAGTTTATCGGCGGCGGCGTTTTCTTTGAGGTGCCGCAACATCAGCATGGCGGAGAGGATCAGCGCGCAGGGATTGACCTTGTCCAGTCCCTTGTACTTCGGGGCGCTGCCGTGGGTCGC
>DOMV01000316.1 GCA_003509805.1 Planctomycetaceae bacterium | reverse complement strand
CCGGCGGCCGCGTTGACCACGCTCGCATCGACGGCAAAGGAGTTCGGAATCGCCCCGACCATGCCGGTCATCTCGATTCCCACCGTGTTCAAAACGGCATTGATGTCGACGTCGGTAAACGTACCGTTGGTGTTGATGACGACGTTTTTCCCGTCGACGGTCGCGGCGGCGGCGTTGGCGTCGTCGATGAACGAAAACGTGTATCCGTTCATGTCGGCGCCGCCGTTGACGGCGGTGAACGTCAATTGATTCGCCCCGGCATACGCCGTCCCGGCGGCAACGTCGGCGATAATCACGGCGGCCTCTTTGGCAGGTCCCGCCGGAGGCCCCTGGAGGTAGACGACGTCCGTATTCTCGAACTCCGGTCCGGTCGCCTTGGCGGTGATGTCGATTTTGTTGTTGGCCCGGACATCGATCGTCGGCTGGCTCGTAATGGGAGTCATGTGGGCCGTCCCGGGGCCGCCGACTCCGTCGGGCCAGCCGAAATTGACGATACTGTTCAAATCCCCGACGGCGGGCGTGTCTTTGAGCTGGACCACGGCAAGACCGTCGATCTTGGAAATGGCCTCGACCAACTCCGCGTAGGTCGTCGTGACATCCCCGTTGGCGTCGGTGTTGAGCAAAATCTGGAGGTGGCCCGTCTTCGCATCGTAATCGACCGAAGGCTGGGTCGCCGCCCCGGACGTCTGCGCGACGGAGTAGGATTTGACGTATTTCCCGTTGTCCGACTGGATGACGAACCCGTTTCCGACGCCGTCGGCATCGGTCAATTCGGTGGTATAAATCCCGTTGTACGATTCGTCGAGCCCGTCGGCCTCGGCGTTGCCCCACGGTTCCATGCGGAGCTGGAATTCGATCACGCCGGGTTTGCCGTCGCTCGGTTCGGTGATCGTGTAGGTCGTTTCGTCGGAATTTCCGGCGACATATTTGATCGAGTAGTTTCCGCCCGCGGCTCCCGCTTCAACGGCCGTGAAGTTGATGTCGTTGTTGAAACCCGCGCTGGTCGCCAGGAGCTGGCCGTTCGTCGCGTCTTTTCCGACGATGGCGCGCACCCCCGTCGAATCGGAGAGAAAGTTGATCTGCCGGGCCATTTCCTCGACACTCGCCCCCGCTTCGAACGGAAAGGTGTAGGAACCCTGGTTGCCGCCGACTTCCAGCACGACCGCCTCGCTGATCCCGCTCTGGTTGAAGTACAGTTGGGCGGGCTGGGCGACCTGCTTGACGTTGATCGTCACGTCGATCTCGCTTGCCGTCCCGAAGTTCGCCTGGTAAACGTTGAGCGATTCGAGCTGCTGGTTGCTGATGCCGGTCGTCGTGAACGCGAGCGACCCGTCGAGGATCAGCTTTCCCTGATAGTTGGTCGTCCGTGCGATCCGGTCGATCGAATCGAGCGAGGCGTCGATCTGGAGCTGGTTCGCCGCGATCATGTCGTCGCTCATCGCCCCGCCGTTCGCCGCTTCGTTGACAAGCCCCCGGATGTCGTTGAGCAAGGCGCTGATTTGGCCCAAGGCGCTGTCGGCGATCGCGATCATGCTGTTCGCCTGTTGCGTGTTCTTGATCGCCTTGGTCGTCGCGGTGATATCCGATTTGAGCAACTCGCTGGCAATCAGCCCGGCCGGGTCGTCTTTTCCGGAATTGATGCGAAGCCCCGTGCTTAACCGGGTCAGCACGTCGGTCAAAGCCGTCATGCTCCGGTCCAGATTGAACGAAGCGGTAAGCGCCGTCGGGTTCGAAACTACATAGAGACCAGTCATGGGTGTGAATTCCTTTTCGCTAGAATCCGTTCAAAACCGCCACGGTCTCGTCGCTCTCCGAGCGAGTACTGGTTGAGACCGGACCTATTCTCCTCTCAGGTTGTATCGGAAGTGACGATTAAAGCTCTTTAGCGAACGGAACGGAAACTCCGGCTCAAATCAAAGAAAGCGGAATCGGGCAACGCATTGTAACGGGCGTGCCGAAACAACGGAAAAGACCGGTTATATCGATTATTCCGACCATAGGAGTCCCGGGACAATCTCCGGCAGCGTGGAAAACGACCTAACCTCGTGAAAGAAAGAGAGATAGGCTTGAGTTACGTCCGCTTCTCTCAAGTGATCGCAAGGGAATACATTGAAAATCGGAAAATGCACAGTTTGCGCAAAAGACGCGAAAAAGAAGATCGCGGGAAGGAAAACACAGCCTGTTTTCACGCAGTTTTCACCACTGTTTGCGCGGTCCGTTTGCGCGGTCTATTTCTTTTCCGCCGCTTGGCGTTCCGCTTCCGCCAAATCTTTCTCCGCTTTTTCCTTGTCTCCCAACATGCTGTAAGTGACCGCCCTGTTTTTATATGCGGCGGCATTGTTCGGCTGTAAGCCGATCGTTTGCGTGAAATCCGCGATGGCCTGCTTGAGCAGTCCCTGAATCCGGTAAACGAGCCCCCGGTTGAAATAACTGCGCGCATTTTGCGGGTCGAGCTCGATCGACTTGTTGTAATCGGCCATCGCTTCCTCCAGGGAGCCGATCTTCGTATAGAGGACCCCGCGGTATTCGTATACCTGGGAATTGTTCGGTGCGCGCGTAATCAATTCCGAATAATCCTTGATCGCGTCTTCGTGAGCCCCCATTTTACTCCGTGCCGAGGCGCGGTGGAGCCAGGCATTGACGTTGTTCGGTTCGAATTTCGTGGCTTCAATAAAATCCTCCAGACCCCCGATCCGGTCGTTCAGCGCCATTTTCGCCTGGCCGCGGCTGATGTAAGTCTCGACGTTTCGGGGGGAAAGGCGAATCGCCTCATCGAAATCCTCAAGCGCTTTCTGCTGCCGCCGCAACTGGGCATAAACGGAACCCCGGCAACTATAAGCCTTTGCGTACTTCGGGTTCAGTTCGATCGCCCGGGTGTAATCGGCCAGCGCCTTTTCCGTCTCCTGTTGCTTGAAATAGACGTACCCGCGATTCATGTACGCTTTATAGTCGGTATCGCACAATCGGATCACTTTCGTGTATTCCTCGACGGCTTCCCCGTACCGTCCCGCGGTTTCAAGCACATTGCCCCGGTTGCCGTGCGCCTTGAGATGCTTCGGATCGAGTGCAATCGCCAAATCGTAATCGGCCAGCGCCTTTTCCGGTTCTTTTTGGACGATCCGGATCAGGCCGCGGGCGACGAGCGGGTCGGGATCCTTCGGCATCTCGCGGATCGCGGCGTCGAAGTCTTTGAGCGCCTCGTCGAGCTTTCCCGAGGAAAAATGAATCATCCCGCGGTTGTAGTACGCTTTGCCGTACTTCGGATTGATTTCGATCGCCTGCGTAAACTCGATGATCGCCTTCTCGTTGTCGCTTTTTTTACGATACGTGCAGCCGCGGTTGAAATACGCGGCGGCCTCCTTCGGCGAATACTTCAGGACGGCGGAATAACTTTCCAGGGCCTGGTCGAAACGTCCCATCGCTTCGAAAGCGTTTCCCCGGCAGTAGTAAGCCTCGATAAACCTCGGGTTGATGTCGATGACTTTCTGGAACAACTCGACCGCCTGGTCATAGTCCTTCTTCTTCATGTACTCGATCCCCTTGCGGAGGATATCGGATTCGTCAAACATGGGAAAAGCGGGGGTTGTTGGACGGCGGTTGTTGGACGGGGGTCGTTGGACGGCGACTGACGGACGGAAGGTGAAAGACGGCATTCGATCTTCAGCCGGAAAAATCACGATCCCTCTTCTTCGATCGCGACGGTCGCCGGCTCGAACCCGAAACCGGGCGCTTCCAGTTTTTCCGGCTTCGGATCGAGAACGTTCGGATCGTAGATGAATGTTTGATTATGTCCCGCTTTTTTGGCCGCCGCAAGGGTCGCTTCAAGAACGCCGATCACCTCCAGATCGGTTTTCGTCGTCGGGGCCTCGGTCACGGCGCATGTAAAACGAAAGGAAAGGTCGTTCCGGCCGTTGTCGTACGTAAAGGTCGTTTTTTCCATCTGTTGGCGAATCCGGTCGATTTCCGACATGGTTTTTCGCGGTCCCATGTTGACGGTCGCGACGAGAAAACAGTTTCCCTGGTGCAGGCCGACCAGGTCGAGGGGATCGAACGTCTTTTCAAGGATGTGGCCGACCGTCCGGATCAGGTTGTCGCAAACGGTAATGCCGTGCTTGTCGTTCAACTCGCCGAAACCGACGAAATCGAGGAGCGCGAAGGTGATTTTTCGTTTTTCGTGCCGTTTTTGCCGCCACCACTCGAAAATGGCGACGTCGAGCCCGATCCGGTTGCGAAGCCCGTTCGTTTCGTCGACGAACAACTGCTGGGAAATCGAATCGATCCGCTGCTCATACCGCGTAATCGTCAAAAACGCCCTGTCCTGCATATCCCGCAGCCTGTGCCGCGCCAAACGGAGATTGGACAGCTCCTTGAGCATCCGTTCGACGCCTTCCTCGGCGGTTCCCCGCAATACCAGTTGATCGAGGTTGCTGAGCGTCGTTTCGATTTGCGACGCCTGCTCCATGTTCGCGTACTCGATGTCTTCGGCCAGGTATTTCAGTTCCCCGAACTCGGAAACCCGGTTTCGAATCTGCCCGCTGACAATCGCCTGGTTTTCCAGGTAATTCGTGCAGTCGTCCTTGAGTTCCTGGAGATAAAGACGCAAACCGGGCATGTCGGCCGTTCCCCGGAGGGCGCGAAGCCGGTTGTCGAGATCGGCGGCAAAGCGGCCGCTTTTCATCATGACGACGTTCAGTTTCAGGATCGAACTTTCCACATGTTTTTCCGCCATGAGCCAGGCTTCCGTCCCCTGGTCCATCAGGATCGAGACCAGGTCGTCGTCGAACAATTCGTGTATCGGCGCAACCTGCATCAAATCCTCGGAATCGTCGGTGAGCAAATCGCTGATATCGGCGCCCGCGACCTGGGCCAACACCTCTTCGAGCGCCGTCCTGGCTTCTTCGGGTTCCGCGGCGGCTTCGACTTCTTCCGGATCGGGCATACGGCGTTTCAGGCGTTCAAGCAACATCCCGGGAAAATGTTGGAACAGGGCCGACCGGTTGCGCAGCAAGGCGGTCAATTCTTCCTGGTCCTTACGATTCCAGAGGACCCGGAACGCTTCCCTGACGCTCGGAGGTCCGTACCCGAGCTGTATCGCCGCATAAACGCCGAATAAGACGTCCAGCAACGTGATCGACACCAGGAAAAAAACGAACAGGAATGACATGGAACAACCGTTATACTGAAAGCCCTTGCAATTTCCCGAAGCCGGTCGCGTGCCGCGACGGGCGGTAGGCTCCCGGCGGTGAGTACACGGAGGTCGCCGATGCAAATAGGGTCCCGGAGGGT
>DOMV01000341.1 GCA_003509805.1 Planctomycetaceae bacterium | reverse complement strand
CCGCCCGTCGCGGCTCGCGACCCCGGCTTCGGGAAATTGCAATGGTTTTCAGTAGAGCGACCCCGGAAACCCGAACAGGTCGCAACCGCTCATGAAAATACATGACCGTCTTTCAAAGATTCCATGATTATTCACCGTCGTTGTGTTTTCAAGACGTGATTGGCTCAAGTAAATCCCGTAACTCGTTCAAAATCGTCAAAAATTCCTGCGTCGTCAAAATCGTTTGCGTCGGATCGTCGCAACCGTATGTGTGGAGGAGCGTGTATCCTTTCGTTGCCCGGAGAGCCTCGCGATAGCGCTCGCTATGATCGAACCGGGCTCGAAACGCCTTGCGAACCAGTTGTTGATACTCCTCCGAATCCCGTGCATAGGTGCCTCCTTGCCAATAAAGCATTTGTGTTATCCTCCATTGGAGCGAAAACTCCTGTCCGCATTCACGAGCAATGGCACCACTCCTCTTGCAGGATTGTATTTGCATTTGCCGGTCGGGCATTTTGAGTGATTGTAAAAATCCCTCAATGGAATGGCAACGGATTCCATCGACATAAAACGGTCTTTCTTCATGATTCAAGTTGCTCAACACGTCCGCCGGAAAACTCCCTTTGGCGCGGATATCGACTGTTTTGTTTTCCTCGTCTATTGAATTGACCGGCACGTTGGTCGATTGTTCCGGCAAAGCCTCAAGATTTTCCGGTAGAGGGATGTTTGTGGCGTCAATTTGCTTGGTATTCATTTCATTGTGATTCCTTTGGCAATGTTTTGTTTGAGAGATTCCCGTATCCCCATGAGAATCTTACCCCGCATGTTTTCGCTGACGCCGTCAACCGTTCCCCGGAACGTGTCGCCATGCCGATTCCTTCTTCGAGGTGGGCGTTTCCCGTGGCAAGAAGTCTCTCGCGCAATTCCGAATGTTGAGCGAATTTTGCGAAAACGACTTCTCGCATCACTTTGACTTTCCATGCCTCGCAGTCGGCGGAAACCGGTGATGTACTGTGGGCAAACCATACGTCGAACGGCAGGAGAATCCCGCCCGCGAACACTCGCCTGCCGCTCGAACATAACGCATAACCATATATTTAACAATATGTTGTGACGAGTGGTCGCGGCAGGCGGACTTGGCCGAATGTCCGTTTTCACCATGTTTCCAGTATATCTGTTCGGCGCCCGTGGCTCTTCTTCCGTTCGCAGGTACAGTCATACGAGGTTTGCCGCTGACACAACCGGTTTGAGCCCGTTCGCAGCATACATTGGCCCAGTGCGGCATGTACCCGGCCGAAAAGCCCGACCGGCTATTCTTCGACGGACGTTTTTTCACGAAGCGTTTTCGTCCAGCGTCCGACCATTTTCAGGTAAAAATCGCTGGGAAGCCCTTCATACGTCACAAACTCGCTCGCCCCCGTGGGAACGTCGTTCGCGCACTTGAAAATGGCGGTCGCCTCATCGATTTCGTCGAACATCGCCTGGTAGACCATGACCGCCCCGGCGTCGATGACACCCCGGTATTGCGTTTCGAGAAATGCGCCCTTCAAACGGGGAATCGGGTGTTGAATTCCCGGATTGTATTTGACTTCACGCGAGTGCCGCTTCTGTTCTTCGGTCGCGGTTTTCCAAGCTTCGTTGTTCCGTCCTTTCATCAGATTCTTCCAACTGAACCCAGGAAAAACGACCGGCAGATATTCGACCTTGTTTTCACGACACCAGGCGATATCCGGTTTCGTGACCGTCGTGACGTGTTCAAGGGCTTTTTCCGGCGAATGGTAGCGATCGACAGCCCAGGGCGAAACAATGTCGGCCTTGCGAATAATCTCGTGCAGGAAAGGGTCGTCCACCGTATCGATCTTCAAGTCCCTCCAATAGGTCGGGACGCCGATCATGACGCAAAACCCGCCGTAGACCGGATCCTCCCGGAGAAAGGTGATCAAATCCATGCATTCTTTCAGCGTGTAGCGTCGGTTGTCGTTGAAACCGATGCCCCAAACGGCGACGACGGGTTTGCCGTCGTGCCTCAAATAGGACTTGTCGTTTTCGTCCTTGCCGAGTTTCATGGTGTCGGAAAGACGTTTCCAATCTTCCATGACGACGGACTTGAGGGTTCCTTCCCGTTGCCCGGAAAGATCGTACATCAGCGCCCAGCATCGGCCCGTCTCGTTCGCGGAACGCCGTACGTCGACCAAGACGTTGTTCAACCGTTTCGCCCTTTCGAAAGAGGGAAATCGCTGGAGAAAGACGCCGTCGAGTCCGTAATCCCGCATCCACTGGAAGTGTCGCCGGACGGTTTTCGGATTTTGCGAACTGAAAACCGTTGCAACGGAACCATCGGCCAAACGGAAGGGGGTCGGATATTTCTCATCGTCGTCCATTTCGCTCATGTCGGGCCAAAGGTCGACGGCGGCGAAACCGGGTTCGAATTTGCCCTGGATACCGTAATGGGTCCACCCGCCGCCGGAACCGTCGCCTTCGGCGGTGAACCAGCCTTGATAACCGCACATGATCTTGCCGGTCAACGTCTCGTTTGCGACGCGGTTTTCCGTAACGGAGATTCCTTGATAAGGCGTCAGGTCCCCATAAGGATCGTTTTTTTCGGGAACCTGCGGCGTTTGTGCCGACACGACGGGACCCAGGCCGGGAAAAAACAGGCAAAGAAAAAGCAGGACATGCCAAAACGGTGTTTTCGCCATCGATTACCTCTCACGTTTTTGTTGGTTGGTCATGGATACCGAAGCCGGTTGAGTTTTCCGTTTATACCGTAAACGGATCAACCCGGTTGTTTCATCGACAAGCATAGAAGCCGGAATGAAGGCGGTCGAATTGACAATTGATAATGGACAACGTGGGACACAAGCGAATTCCTGACCGCAACGTTTGAATTGCGTATCTTCGTTGTCAATAGTCAATTGTCCGTTGTCAATTCCGCCCCACTCCTTTCCGGCTTTTATTCCGGACGTTTTCACGCCCTATTTCGACATGCCGGGCCGGTTTTCAGGATTCGTGCCGTAATTCACGTTCGGTTCCACTCCCATCGTGAATTTCAGGCTTCCTCCCTTCATCAAATCCTCGTGGCGTAAAAACGAGTTCGGGTACGGTTTCCCGTTCAATTCCACCGACTGAACATACACGTTTTCCGGCGCGTTGTTCTCGGCTTCCACCGTGAAGATTTTGCCATCGTCCAACTGAAGGGTCGCTTTGTCGACGATCGGGCTCCCGATCACATATTCGCCCGAAGCGGTGAAGACGGGATAAAAACCGAGCGCGGAAAAAACGTACCAGGCCGACATTTGGCCGCAATCCTCGTTGCCGATCAACCCGTCGGGTTTGTCGGTGTAAAATTCGGACATGATGCGGCGAACCAGCGCCGCCGTTTTCCATTGCCGGCCGCCGTAGGGATATAAATAGCCGATATGATGGCTCGGCTCGTTGCCGTGGGCGTATTGGCCGATCATGCCCGTGACGTCGATCCGGCGTTCCTCGTTCGTTTCGAGCGCAAAGAATTCGTCCAATCGCCTGTTGAACGTTTCTTCGCCGCCGATCGATTCCATCAGGCCGTACACGTCGTGCGGGACCAGCCAGAGATATTGCCAGGCGTTTCCTTCGGCATAATCCTTCGACTCCTCGCCCAGCGTCTTGAAGGGGTCATAGGACGGATTCCAGGAGCCGTCTTTCATCCGGCCCCGCATGAAACCTTTGTCTGCGTCGTAATAAAGTTTGTAGAGTTGCGCCCGCCTCGTGAAATAGTCGTAATCGTCGCTTTTACCCATCCGCTCGGCCAGCAGCGCGATGCTTGCATCGCCGATGGCGATTTCCATGGCGTTGGCGACCGCGTGATGAACGCCGCTGTCGGAGGGGATGAATTTCAGTTCCCGGACGTAATCCATGCCCCGCGCATCCGACATCGCCGTTCCCTTGAGCGCCTTGTAGGCCCGTTCCCGGTCGATCCCCTTGCAATTCTTCAGGCATGCCTCGGCGACGACCTCCATGCTGCTGATGCCGACCATGGTTCCCGTTTCCCAGCTCCACAGGTGCCAGACCGGGAGGACGCCGGTTTGCTCGTAAATCACGATCATCGTGTTGATGAAATCGCCGACCCGGTCCGGGTTGGTGAGGATGTAAAGCGGATGGGCGGCGCGGTAGGTGTCCCAGAGCGAAAGGACCGTGTAATTGGTGAAGTCCGCGTTTCGGTGGACCTTGTAATCGGCTCCCTTGTAGTCGCCGTTACAGTCGTTGTACACGCTCGGGTGCATCATGAGATGATACATCGCCGTGTAAAACACCTTTTTATCGGCTTCGTTCTTCGTTTCGATTCGTATTTTTCGAAGCTCCTTTTCCCATTTGGCGCTCGCAGCCTTGCGGACGTTGTCGAAATCCCAATCCGGAATTTCTTTTTCGATGTTTTCCAGGGCGTTTTCGCTGCTGACGGGGGAAATGCCGATTTTGAACGCGACTTCCTTCGGCGCCTCGGCAAACGTGATCAGTCCCCGCAAATGCCGCCCCTTCCCTTTTTCCCCGCCCAAAAGGTCGTCGGATTCGTACACGCCGAAATCCTTGATCGGCAATGAGCAGCGAATCGCGAAAAACAGCTCTTGCCGGACGGACCAACCCTTGGAAAATCGTTTGCCCAGGATCGTGTGTTCGTCGACCAGTTCGATTTCGTTGTCCGTCGCGCTGTCGCTGTTCCCTTCCCACAGGTCGATGACAACCCTGGCGTCTTCGCCCTCGGGAAACCGGTATTTATGGAATGCGACCCGTTCCGAAGCGGTCAGCTCGACGTCGATCCCGTAGGCGTCCAGTTTCACGGCGTAATACCCGGGACAAACGGTTTCGTTCTCATGGGAAAACGGCGAGGAATACCCTTGTTCGCTCGGTTCGTGCTCTCCGCCTTTCACCAACCTTATTTTTCCCATGTACGGCATCATGAACACGTCGCACAAGTCGGGACAGCCGGTTCCGCTCAGGTGCGTTTGCGAAAACCCGACGATGTCCTTGTCGTCGTAATGATAACCGGAACACCAGTCCCAACCTTTATGGAAATTGGACGGCCCGGCTTGAACGGCGCCGAAAGGAACGTTCGCCCCGACAAAAACATGGCCGTGACCGCCGGAACCGATTCTCGGATCGACATAATCGACCAAGGATTCCGCTTGTGTGCGCAAACAGTGCAGGGAAATCGCAAGGACGATCAGAAAACAACGGAAAATGCTTCGTACCGTACTTTTTTTCATCATCTTTTTCCTTTCACGTTACTGAAAAACACAACGAGAACCAAATCGCAACGTTGTTGATACCGTAAACGGCCTGATAATCATAATCCTCCCGCGCACCATCGCCTGCCGTTCGAACAATTCGTTTATGTCTTTGTAAAAACAGATGTTAGGGGCGAGTGAGTGCGGAAGGCGGACCGGACCAAATGTTCGTTTTCATCGCGTTTCCAGTATATCCGATGTTTTGGGGGCCGATCCTGCGTATCAGGGAACGGGCTACCGTGTTGGCGGCGCGATTGGCGTAGAAAAATGTCGATGGCCGTGGCCATGTCGAGGCCAAGCCCGACACGCGCGGCCAAAAGGGCTTCATCGCAGTGTTCAGAAAACACCGTGCTCCGGAAACACCGTGTCCAGGAATCGCCCTAGCGCATCGGCTCATTTTTTACGCGGAACACGGTCAAGGATAGCACGATGTCCGTACGTCGTCAACATTACGGCAGGATTTTGCACAAGACGGCCCATGTTTTCGCGCAACAATCTAAAAATTCATCTTGTATCATGGTCGGTTCGCGGCGACACGGGCTCCGATCCGGTCACTGCATCCGGTCACTGCATCCGGTCACTGCGCCGTACTGCGTTCCCGGCTTTCATGCGATTCGGTCCCGGGCGTTTCCTGTTTTTCCGGTTCGTAGCGCACGCACCCGGCGAAACGCCGCCGGGCCCAAACGATCAGCGGCGGTATCGACAGCAAAAACCAGACGCCGGCCAGGATGAGCTGGTTCCACGATTCCGTACGGGACCCGCAACCCTCCCAAATCCAGAGCGGATGCGGTACGCAATACAGGAGTATCCCGAGCTGAAGCCACAGGAGTGAAAGGAGAAGCCCGACGGAGAGCAGCCCGAGCAGGAGGAGCCATGCCGTCTCTTTCCGTAATGCCGCATCTTTCGGGATGTGGCGCGGAAAAAGACGCCGCAAAAGATGCTGGACGCCGATTGTCGCGACCGCGTAATCGAATGAAAGCAGAATCGTCGAAAAAACCGGCAGGCAATGCTGGTGGAGCCAGTTTGCGGAACGGTAATTCAAGGAGATAGCGAGCCCCGTGCCCACTCCCAGTGTGATCCAACATGCCAGCCAGACGACGGCGTTGCAATCGCCCGTGTAATGGGGAAACGCCGCCAGACGCCGCCAAAACCGGAGCGGGATCCCGGCCCGATAGCGCAGACCGTAGGTTTCCCTTTCGCAGCAGGCGATGAAACACATGAAGATGCACGGGTACATTGCCAGGAGGTTCCACAGCATGACCACATGGTCACGACCGATACAGAAATCGACGACCAGGGCGACCGCGAGTGAAAGCAGTCCGGAGAGCGTCAGGAACACGCGCATCCCGAACATCCGGTTCGAGGAAACCGGGGCAAGCTGGCATGACGCGAGCAGGAGCAGCGCTGCCGGGAGAACGAGATAAAAGAAAAGCGACAAAAGGCCCACGGCGACGCAATTGTGTCTATTACCAAAGAACAAATCGGGAATGCGAAAAATTTCGGCCCCCAGATCGAGGCACAACCAGAGGATCACCCACGCGAAAACGGTGAACGGGACCAGCCGCAACACCGCGTCGAACCAGGACCGCACTCCGGCGAAGAAGCCGAGAACCAGGGCGTTGAGCGTCTGCACCAACAGGAAGGAAAGCACCGTGAGAAGGAACAGGATGCCGAAATCGATCCCCCGGGCCAGGTACGCCAACGTGAAAAACGGCAGCGCGATACTGTAAAACAAGAGCGAAAGGACGAGGCCGCCCGTGAATTTGCCGAACGCGATCCGCAACGGGGAAAGCGTCGTGTAGTACGTCATCTCTTCCCCAATCCGTTCCGCGATCAGTCGGCAGCCGGTCTGGAGCGTCACGGTCGCCGCCGTCACGGCAAACGTAATGCCCAGGTAATACGTGAACAACCGGGCTCCCAACCGGTCTTCGTAGCTCAGCGGCACCCCGGCCCGACCGTAAAGGAGGATCACGAAACCGGCGGCGAACAAGGCGGCGAGAAAAAGGCAAACGAGCACGACGACGAAACGGTTGCGCACCGCCTGCCGGGCTTCACGGACGAGAACCGGGTTGAGAAGCCGTTCCAATGTTGCCATGCTGGTATTCCGACAAAAATCGAATGATAATCTTTATTCGCCCAATTTTTTGCCGTACTTGGTTTTGACATATTTTTCATCAAGGAAAACAACGGCGATCCCTACATCGGCGAGAGCGTCTTTCCAGCCCCACCATTTACTGTCGGTTCCTTCCAAAATGGGAGGTTTTTCAGGGTGGGCATTTGCAACGGCAACGAATTTTCTATCTGAAGGGTCGAAATCCTTCAAACCTTCATGGATTGGGAATTCATCATAAGTTTTTTCTCGTCTATCCTTGTTGATGGGAACTCTTTCACATTTACCATCGGTAAACCTATGGGCGCAGACCCATTTCATAAAAGCGTCGCCGAGCCCGGGTTGGCCGGATGAGTTCAACTGATTGAGGTATTCCTCGAATATCTCCTCTTGTTCGTCGAGAATCAAGACACCTGTTTGCTCCGTAAACCACTCAACGGCGCGGGCAGCCTCCTCGACGACATTCATGAGTTCCTTTTCAATACCATCCAGATCAACGGCCAGATTGCTGATTTTAGGGACATTCGTATCGACAACACATTTGGGCGGAAAAGCACATTTCGCTTTCGGAGTTTTTTTCATTGTTTTTTACTCCTGCGACGTTCCATCGCGGCTTTTGTCTGAGCAAGAACCTCTCCCATTTCGTCGCCGAAAAAATGTCCGGGCCAGTTTTTGATATTGCCATACTCGTCGATTTGAAGCGGTTCCAGAACGGGTTTGCCTTTATTTGTCGAGGCGAAATAGGCCGCGACGGAATTCTGATCGATTTGTTTTTCTTTACCGTTTTCGGCAACGCGCCGTTGTAATCGTCGTAAAAAATGTTCCGAATGGGTTTCGACGATGAGTTGAACATTTCTTGGTTGCCCGTTTTCCCGTGAATTAACGACATCGATAAGCACATCCGCCAGAGTAACTTGAGCCTTGGGGTGCAGATGAATTTCCGGTTGTTCCAAAATGATGATGGAATTTGCCGGTGCGTAAAAACACTGAACCAGGACGGGGAGCACCTGCGAGATGCCGACTCCGACGTCGGGCAAATCGACGAAAACTTTTGAGCCGGGAGTGCGGACCTTGATCTCGTAGTCATCGCGTTTTTCTGAAATTCGTTGAAGTTTGATTTCCTCCACGAGTCCCATTTCAAGGAGCTTCGACGCGATCACTTCTTCAAACGACATCCTTCCGGCTTTAATTCGAACGCTCAGTTTCCTGCTCTTGGCGGCGATCATGGCGGCAACTGTGTTGTCTCCGGAATATCCAACGTGGTCCGGCGCCACCCCGGCCCATGAATAAATACGCTCCGTTTTGGTGCGCAAGGGCCCCAGGTAAAAAACTTTTTGGAATAGTCGCTCTTGAGCAAGGTTCAGCAATTGAACGAAATCCGCATTCTGGTAATAAGCGACAACCTCGTCCGGAAATCCGTAAAAACGTACCGGCGTACGTATCGGCCAAACTCTCATCTGTTTTCTCTTGAGTTCATAGAGAGATGATGCAACCTTGTATTCATCGTTTCCGGTATTCTTGCGGTTCATCCAGATTGACATTATCTCCTTTTGCGAGGAAAGTAATCCGTACGCAAGATTACCGACAAACAGCTTTTCATTCGGTGGTGGAGTCATACCCGCCACCGCGGAAAATGTCATTTGATCTCCCTCGAATTTCGACCCATCAAGAATATTGTTGAATTTCAGCTCTGGAATCAAATCCCACGTGTACCCAAACTCGATACGGCGTTCTGCGGCCCGGTGCAGCACCATTTCCTTGTAAGAGCCTAATTGGACGGCCGTGTTTTTTCCGCCGGGATTCAGTACAATGCTTCGATCGGACGATTCAATCGTTTGTTTCAGGAGCATCAGGAACTGGCCGATACTCGATTTTCCGGAGCTGTTCGTTCCGAAAAAGAGTGTGATCGGTGCCATGCGGATATCCCGGGTATCCTCCCATAATTTGAAATTCTTGATTCTTAATCGGTGAAACATGAGAAATTCCGGTTATGAATGATTGTTATTTGATTTTCCGGTACAATGTCCGTTCGCCGATGCCGAGCATTTTGGCGGCCTCTTCACGATTCCCGCCGGTCGCGGCCAACGTCGCATTGATGAACATCAGCTCGACTTCCTCAAGGGTTTTGCCGACCAGGGCGTCGATTCCAAGCGAACCGTTCGGGAGACCGGTTGCCGGATCCGCGCCGACCTGTTCGGCGGTCGGGATCAGTTCCTCCGGCAAATCGTCGAGATCGAGTTTTTCGTCGTAATCGACGACGACCATGCTTTCGACGATGTTCCGCAACTGGCGGACATTGCCGGGCCAGTCGTACCGGCAGAGCAGATCCATGGCCTCGCCGGAAATGTCCCTGACCCGAACGCCCTCCTCCATCCGGAAACGGTCCAGAAAATGCCTGGCGAGGGCGGGGATGTCGGTCTTCCGCTCCCGCAGGGGCGGCAGTTCCACCGAGATGACGTTCAGGCGATAATACAGGTCCTGGCGGAATTCGCCCGCCTCAATGCTTTTTTCCAGATCGCGGTT
>DOMV01000025.1:717-5634 GCA_003509805.1 Planctomycetaceae bacterium | reverse complement strand
AAAAGTCCCGGTAAGCCCGGACCTTCAGGCGGTAACACGGTCGCATCATGTTCGATTTTCAGCCTGAAGACCAATAAGGGTTTCGCGGCCGAAGTTGTTCGTCACTTGACGGTCGGGTCGCATTGTCCGAGTTGTATTGCCAGAGTTGTATTGCCGAGTACGAAAATCAAATACGGCAGGCAGACGTGACCAAACGTTCGTTTTCATCACGTTTCCGGTATACATTTGTGGTATGCAATTGTTTTCCCGTCCCCCGAACCAGGAGATGCCATGAAACGCTTTCTCATTTCTTTTTTCCTGCTTTTTTTCTTTCCTGTTCCCGCAAACGCCGAGGTGGTCGCCCCGAACGGAGCGAAGCGGCTTGACGGCGTCACGACTTCCTGGATCGGCAACAGTTTCGGAGGTATCAAGGACGGCAAACCCTGCTGGGTTCAACAGGACATCGCCGCGATGCATGTTTGCGACGACGGAACGGTCTATACGAATGTTCCCTGGGAAGAGGCGGGCGGCAACTGCTCGATGTACAAGGACGGTTGGATGCTCGGGGCCGCCTGGCACACGCACGGCTGGGGTTATGAAGGCGGCAAGGCGGTCACGGCCAACGAGAAATACGTTTTCATCGGGCAAAAAGTGGAAAACGAGGGCGGCGGGCTCGTCGATGCGGAAAGTTGGCCGTCGAAGGGTTTCCAGTGGTACGGTGTTTCGAGGCGGCTTCGGAGCGATTTCACCAAGGGCGCGCCGTTCGAACACGGCAAGGGAGGAAAAGGAGATACGCTCCCGAAATCGTTCCTGGTCGTCAACGAAGTGCCGCTCGACGCCAGGGATGCCGACGGGAACCCGAAACATCCGGACGAAGCCGTGATCACGGGGCTTTGGGCCGCGTCGGACCGGCTTTATGTGAGCAATCCCTACGAGGGACGGATTGAAATTTACGACACGGAATCGATGGTCCTGCTCGATACCTGGGCCGTTCCCTCGGAGGAAATGCGGCCAATCCGCCAAATCGCAGCCGACAAGGACGGCAATCTCTGGGTCCTCGTCGAACGGCCCCGAGAAAAACTCCTTGCCGACCGGTTTCTCGTGTTCGACAAGGACGGTACGCTGTTCCGCGAACAGGGCCCGGGCGGAAAAACGCGGTATTGCCCGATCGCGATTCCCGAGAACCACGAGGAAAATTTTCCGCACAACTATCACCCGTCCGCATTCTGTTTCGACCCGGAGGGCCGGCTGCTCGTCGCGGACACCGGCATTTGGCAAAGCGTGTTCTTTTTCGAGCGGAAAGAAACCGATGGTGTGCCCGAGTACGTGCCGACGAAAAAAATGCTCGGCTGGCCCGCGGTCATCCTGCGGTCGGATGCGTTCGGGGAAACCGTGTTCCGCAACATCACGGCGATCGGCTGCGATGCCGTCGGAAACGTCCATGTCGCAAGCGATTGGGCGACCAACGGCGGGGGAACGGTCCTGGAATCGTACGCTCCGGCTCAAAAAACGGAGGCAAACGAGTCGGGGGCCGACGCCGCCGTTCCGATCAGGGGGAATTTCTCCTTCGACGAGGAAATGCTTCTCCAGAGCCGTTGGAAATTGAATTGGCGGCTTCTCGGGCTTTGTTTCATCGACTGCGCGACGCTGGACCCGGCCGAGGAAACGATGGTCTACACCAAGGAAGAACGGTTCAAGCTCGATTATTCCAAGGCCCCGGGCGAGGAAGCGACCTTTCTCGGAACGACGGAAATGCACTTGAACCGGTCATTCAAGACGAACGACCGGGTCAACAACTGCTGGGACATGTTCCGCGACCCCCGATTGAATATCGGCGATTCCGCCGCCGTGTGGGTCCGCACTCTCGCCGGGGAGAAATTCCTGTTCGTGAACGACATGAACGGCCAATTCCTGCAAGTTTACCGGCTGGGCGCGGACACGTCGAACACGAACGAAGAAACACTGCCGACAGGTGCGGTCGCGCTGTTTTCGCAGCGGCATATCAAGGATCGGCCCGACTGGTTGCCGGGACAACCGGAAAAAGGGGAATGGATTTGGCGCAAAATGTCGACGCCGCGTTCGAGCCAGATTTTCATGGACGCCAAGGAATTCGAATCCCACGGCTTTGAAGACGCCCCGGCCTCGGACGGTTGGTGGGTCGATGCGGCAGGCGATGTCTGGCAGGCTTCCCTGAAAGACGGAATCCGGCGTTTTCGCTTCCAGGGACTCGACGAGTTCACCAAGGGGCCCATCTGGAATTACGCCAACGTGGATCATTATCCGCATCCGGCGGAATTGACGCAACTCAAGCGTATCCGGTATGATGTCGAAACGGATACGCTTTATCTCGGCGGTTGCGGCACGGTCGACGGTGTGGAACATACGAACCAACATTGGAAGCCGATGGGGCCGGTTGTTTGCCGCTACGATCATTTCCTGAAAGGATCGAACCCGGGCAACACGGAGGGAAAACGCCGTTGGCTGACCGTGTTGCCTTATGTCGCCGGTTCACGGGGCCACGAATCCTGCGAGCCGATGGGGTTTGATATCGCCGGGGAATACCTGTTCGCTCCCTATACCGGGGCTTCGAAAGAAAGCGGTTTCAAGACGGGCCATGTCGAAGTCTACCGGCTTGAGGATGCTGTGCCGGTCGGCTGGATGGAACCCGATCCGGAAACGGTCGGAGAAGTCGGCCTGCAGGATATGCGGGAATGCTTGAGCGCCCATCGAAAATCTGACGGCGAATATATCGTCTTCCTCGAAGACGATTACAAAGCGAAGGTCGTCATGTACCGCTTCAAGGACAAAAAACGCGACCGTCTGTCATCCGGGACCCCGATTCCCGGCTCGTGAAGAACCGCTTCCCGACGGTCGTCAACGTATCCCGTCGTCGAGCGGATTTTGGAGCATGTCGCGCAAATCGGGATGGAGATCGGGACCGAACCGCCCGAAAGAAGAAGAGACCTCGGCGGCGACCGCGGCATTGAGCGAACCGTTCGCCGGAGTTCCCTGGAACGACAAATGGGCGAACAGGATCAGCAGCAGGAGAACCGCGAGGCCGGAACCGACCGATCCGACGAGAATTTCTGTCCCGCGGGAAACCTGCCGCGCGGAAACCGCATCGATTTCACGGCGACCGATTTGGCACAAAAACGGAGTTCCCGTCCGGGCGGCATCTCTCCGCAACCGTGGTTCCATCGCTTTCGCCTCTGCATAAAAGCGGCGGCTCACGGCGTCCCGTCGCAGCAAAAACCGTAAAAGCGGTCCCGGCCCGCGTCCCTCGTCCAAGGCGCAACTGGCGAGAAACATCGTCAATGTCCGCAAGGGGGTGAACATGTTGTCACGCGAAATTTCAAAGGTGTTCGCGTCCTTATTTCTTGTACGATTGCAATAATTTACGTCGGGCACGAAAAAGCAGGACGCGGACCGAAATGCGGGACCGGGACATCGTGCGGGCGATTTGATCGATTTTCCGGTCGTCCACATATTTGAGCCACACGGCCGTATATTCGTCGGGCGTCAGGATTTTCCCGGCGAGTATCCAAAGATCGGTATTCTCGTCGCGCCGTTCCAACACCTCAGCCGGATCGGTTTCGGGACTATGAATACAATCGATCGAAGAAATTGCTTCAAAACCGGAAGAATTCGTTTCTTTTTCGAGGAATCGCCAGGCGATTCGATAAAGCCAAGCGCCGAGTTCTTCCGTTGCCGGCATGTTCCGTATATCGCGAAACGCCCTGAATAGCGTCTGTTGCGTCAAATCCTCCGCATGATCGCGCGAAACCGTTTCCCGTATCAAAAACCGGCGGATTTTGCCCCGATACCGGCGATCAATCTCGTCGAACGCCTCGCGATGCCCGTTGCGGACCATCTCGACCAAGGTGCCGTCATCGGTATAAATCATGGTAATGCGTAAAACGGGGGGCTGGGCGTCCGGTTCTTGCCTGGCGACGTGACCGACTCGTGACCGACTCCGGCTGTATTATACGCCGATTTGCCGTGAGATCAAGCAAATAAACGACGTTCGCAGCGCAACCGCACCAGCGCGACCACACCAGCGCACCCGTCGTGCGGTTCTCCGGTTTTCCGCGCCGCGCGTCTTGCGGGCCTGACGTAATCCGCTATACTGGAAACGCGATGAAAATGAACATTGGGTCACGTTTGCCTGCCGCGCTCACTCGCCACAACTTTTGTTAATGTAAGCATTTGTGTGAATCGTTCGAGCGGCGTGGCCGTCGGTTTTCCTGCCTCGCTACTGTTCTCCCCGCCGTCGCCGACATCGCCTGTCGACATCGCTTGTTTTGAATCAAGCGAGAATCAAGGGCTGCGGTCAGGCCCGAAAAAACGAAGAAAAACAGCGGTTTGCGAGAAATTGCGGCAAAAACCGGGGAAATTCCGCCTTTGAGGGCTGTTATTTTCAAAAATGATGCTTCACATGAATCGTTTTTTCAATCTCCCCCTCAGGATGCGGATCGGGATCGGCGGCGTTTTGCTTTTGGTCGTCGCTTCCTTTGCCTATCTCCGCTTCCTGCTCGGCTACACGCACCAACCGCCCCCGGGCGGCTTGCTGAGCATGGGCTGCATCCTGTTCCTGGTCTGGCTGGCCTGGGACAACCTTGCCGCCGTTCCGCGCCTGTTCTGGGTCGCCTCGCCGGTTCTCCTGGTCGTCGGCGCGTATCACCCGATGCTTTTACTCATCATCGTTCCGGCGATTTTTCTGCTTTTTTTTCTCCGGCCAAGCAAGAAGAAACCCTGAGACTGTTGATTCGTGACGCCCGTTTTTACTGATCTGTGCAACATTTTGAACGTAGCGGCGACGAAGGAAGCCGTGCCGTATTCCAACCATGCGGCGCGGTCGGGCCGACGAGTCAAATTGGTTCGCGGGTCCATACTGAAGGCGGTTCAAATTTCCCGAAAGCCGGTCGCGAGCCGCGACGG
>DOMV01000025.1:0-700 GCA_003509805.1 Planctomycetaceae bacterium | reverse complement strand
TAAACAGGCGGTTGGGCGGACGGTGTTTGCTTGCACGCAACCGGCTTCGGTATATAATCTACCAAAGTCCCAAAGGCGGTCGCTGCATTGTCAAGGCATCCGCGCTGTCGTTCCCGGATTGTCATGCGTTTCGTTTCCGGGGGATTCCAGGAGTCGCTTTTCTTCGGCGATTTCAACGGCCCAGCGGTCGGCTTCTTCGAGAACGTCGAGTTTCTCCAGCACGTCCGCCGCATCGGCAAACCGTTTGGTATGCCGGTGCAATGTCGCGAGCATCAGGATCGCTTCGACGTCCCGGGGATTTTTTTTGAGCAGGATATTCAAACAACATTGGGCTTCGAACCAGTTTCCCCGCAGGTACTGGAGGAGGGCTTCCCGGAATCCGTCCGACGTCGCATCGGCATTCCTGGTCGCCTCGATTTTTTTGGCCGCCTGGGCCGAGACCGCGTGGAGAGCCGCCCAGAGTGCCAAAAAAGCGAGAATGAGAACGTTCCGTTGCGTCGTCGTGATGTAGTCCGTCCAGGCGAAATTCAGGACAAGGAGCGTGTTCAACACCAGGGCGAACACGACCGCGACGGCGAGAAACGACCATCTCCCGTACCGAACGATCCCGGTATAGCCGGGCCAAAGACGGAGAAGACGACGCATGGGACGATCCCGGTGCAAATGGTATATCCTGAAGGCGTTGTCGCACAATTAAAAT
>DOMV01000372.1:5481-5655 GCA_003509805.1 Planctomycetaceae bacterium | reverse complement strand
CGCCGTACCGGAACGCCTGCCCATCGGAAACAACACTGCCCGGAGGGTAAACGGGCGGTTACAACGGAAAACGGGGCCGGCTTCGGTCTATACTGGAAACGCGATGAAAACGGATATTTGGTCAAGTCTGCCTGCCGCACTCACACGCCCTCAACTTTTGTTAATGTAAGTATT
>DOMV01000372.1:2159-5470 GCA_003509805.1 Planctomycetaceae bacterium | reverse complement strand
AAAAAACATGCCGTAGTTTCAGGTCGTTTACAGTCTAACACCGGGGTACAACACAAAAAAGCAGACGGAAATTTCAATCCCCGTCTGCCGACAACCAACACATGATGTACCATTTTTCGTCCTACTCGACAACGGGCTTCTCGGCTTTCGCCCGAACCCGGTCATGCTTCCCGACGAATTCGAGAATGGCACGGCGTCCCGCATCGCCCAGCCGCGGCTTGGCGAGCTTCAAAATCCGCGTATACCCGCCCTGGCGATCCTCGAAACGCGGCCCGAGAACTTCAAAAAGAATCCGAACGGCCGTGCGATCTCCAATAAGTTTGATCGCCCTGCGCCGCAATGCCAAGGCCGGCCCCATGGCCTGATTCCATTTGGCCCATTGTTCGCTTTGACGCCATTGTTTCCACTGGGAAGAACCGCGTTCCGCCGAGGTGCCGAATTCCGCCGCATCCCTCAAATGTTTCTGGGCCTTTCGCGCAAGTGTGACACACTTTTCAACGAGCGGACGCACTTCCTTCGCCTTTTCCAAAGTCGTAATGATACGGCCCGGATATTTCGGCTTGTTTTCATCCAATTCAAGCTGACGTTCCGACATCACATGGGCACGCTCCGTCATGACGAGAGAAATGACGAGATTACGAAGCAACGCACGCTGGTGATTGGGATTACGCCCTAGAATTCTTCCTTTGGTTCGATGTCTCATGATACTCTGCGACCGTCTGGCGGTATAGGTACGAAAACGTTAATGATCTCCAGGCAAAAAAACGGGGGCTTACCGGACTCTTGTAAAAAACCGGGAAAACCCGAACCTTCAGGCGGTAATACGGCCTCCCTACGCCTGATTTTCAGGCTGCAAAGCGCACTTAAAACCGGTATAACCGTCCAACTAAAATTGCGCCGGCAACGAAGAAACAGCACCGCTTTGTTGCGGAATCCGCATTCCAAGCCGCATCCCGATCGCCGTCAGTTTTTCCTTCACTTCATTCAGGGTCGTTTCCCCGAAATTACGTACTTCAAGCAATGAATCCTCGGTGCGTATCACCAAGTCCCTCACCGTATTGATATTTTCCGTTTCCAGACAATTCATGGCGCGAACGGAAAGCGCGAGGTCAGCCAGGGACATGGACAATTTCGACTCCAACGCCGGATCGACACCGCCGACGCCCACCGTTTTGGCCCGCGAGAAAACCTGTTCTTCGAGACGATCGTACTGGATAAAGGGATTCAAGTGCTTGCGCAAAACCTTGGCGGCTTCGACCAAGGCGATTTCCGGCCCCAATGAACCGTCGGTCCAGATTTGCAGGGTCAGTTTGTCATAATTCGTTTTTTGGCCGACCCGCGTTTCCTCGACGTTGTATTGCACGCGAACGACGGGGCTGAAAGAAGCGTCAAGAGGGATGAATCCGATTTCGGTCCCTTTGTCCCGCATGTGAAACAATTGTTCCGTCGCCGCCACGTAACCCCGGCCGTTTTCGACGATCATTTCCATTTCGAACGGAACATTATCCGTCAGCGTCGCGATATGGTGATCCGTGTTGATGATATCGACCGTCCCGTCCGTAACCACATCGGCCCCCGTAATCGGGCCGATCGTATTCTTCTCAATCCTGATGATCTTCTGTTTTTCCTCGTGCGCCTTGACAACCAAGGATTTGACATTGAGGGAAATCTCGGTGACATCCTCAAGGACACCCTTGAGCGGCGTATACTCATGCAAAGCCGCCTTGATCTTCATGCGCGTCACGGCACTTCCTTCCAAACTCGAAAGGAGGATGCGGCGCAAACTGTTCCCCACCGTCGTACCGAACCCTCGCTCAAAAGGTTCCGCGACAAACTTTCCATACGTACCCGTCAAACTCGCGTAATCGCAGGCAACCTTGCTGGGAAGCTCCAAACCCCGCCATCGAATTCGCATGTGAATAACCTCCTTCACCGAAAATTTTCTACACTGAAACCGTCAACGCGAGACGAACATTTCTTTCAAGTGAGATCAAGGAAGAAACGGTTCCGATAAAAAAGCGATTATTTGGAACAAAGCTCGACGATCAGGGCCGCATTCACCGGAAGCGATACATCTTCAGCCGCCGGCATTCTCAAGACGATCCCCTTGGGAATCTTTTCATCGACCCGCAGCAGGAAATCGGGAACTTCCCTCGCCGCTTCAAGAATCGCTTCGTTGACCGCCTTGATACTGGCGGAACGATTTCGTGAAGTGATCACGTCGCCCGGACGCACAAGATAGCTGGGGATATCGACACGTCGGCCGTTCAGCAGAAAATGGCCGTGGGCGACAAGTTGTCGCGCATGACTTCTCGACGTCCCAAAACCGAGACGGTAAACGATGTTGTCCAGTCTTCTTTCAAGCAAACCGAGGAGCAGTTTTCCCGTATCGCCTTTCCCGCGCTCGGCCAAACCGAAATATTTACGGAATTGCTTCTCCAACACCCCGTAAAACACCTTCACCTTCTGTTTTTCACGCAAGTGAATGCCGTAATCCGTCAGTTTCCCGCGTTTCATGCCATGCATACCGGGAGGCGTCGCGCGTCGCGAAAACGCGCACCGATCCGAATCGCACCTCGTTCCTTTGAGAAAGAGCTTAAGCCCTTCACGCCTGCACTTGCGGCAGACGGCACCTGTTGTCCGAGCCATACTTTAACCAGATTGATGAAATAAAATTCGGTATGTTTTCAGATCGACACGAAGAATCAAATACGGCGAATCAAACACGGCGACGCTTTTTCGGGCGGCAACCGTTGTGCGGCAACGGCGTCACATCCTCGATGGTACGAACGGTCAGTCCGGCCTGCGAGAGCGCCTGGATCGCGCTTTCCCGACCGGCGCCCGGCCCTTTGACCTTGACATCCACTTCCTTCATGCCGAATTTCATCGCCTTCTCGGCACATTGCTGGGCGGCCATCTGGCCGGCAAAGGGGGTGCTTTTCCGACTTCCCTTGAAACCGCTCGTTCCCGAAGTCGACCAGCAAAGCGTATCCCCTTTGGCATCGGTAATCGTAACCGTCGTATTATTGAAAGTCGCTTTCACATGCGCAACCCCGCTGGCGACATTACGTTTGACCTTCCGTTTTTTCGTCGTTGCTTTTGCCATAAATCGCTAACTCGCCAAAAATATCTTGTTAGGTAGGAGCGAAGCTTTCGCTTACAATTAAATCCCGTGCACGAATCTCAAACAAAACCACACTCGCACATTCGCCTGCGCGTACAACGAAGCGACAGCATGAAATCGCCGTACGATACCACCGCGGATTCTATATCGAAGCCGGTTGAGTTTTCCGGTTGAACCGCCTGTTTAC
>DOMV01000372.1:0-2118 GCA_003509805.1 Planctomycetaceae bacterium | reverse complement strand
TTGACGCCCTTCTTGCCGGCAACCGTTTTTTTCGGCCCTTTCCGCGTCCTCGCATTCGTCCGCGTCCGTTGACCGCGAACCGGCAACCCCTTGCGATGACGCAAGCCGCGATAACAACCGATTTCCCTCAATCGCGCGATATTCTGATTAACCTGTCGCCGCAACTGCCCCTCGACGATGTAATCATTGTCGAGCAACACCGCCAAACGGGCAATTTCATCCTCACGGAGATCCTTGGCCCGAACGGCCGGATCAATTTTGGCCTTACGGCAAAGTTCGCGAGCCGTCGCGGGGCCGACACCGTAAAGATATGTCAGTGAAATCACCGCAGGGCGATTATTCGGAATATCAACACCCAAAAGACGTGGCATAACTTCAAACCCAGAAAGAATAATCAAAAAAACATCATCGGCCCGGGCAACGAACCCGTCGCGGCCACAACCGAACGCTTATCCTTGTCGTTGTTTATGACGAGGATTGACGCAAATGACAAAAACCTTGCCGCGGCGTTTCACCACCTTGCAATTTTCACAAATTCTCCGTACGCTCGCTCTTACTTTCATATCTTCACCTTCCGAAATAATCCGCCGGGTCAGGGGGGACAATAATGCAATGCGACAACAGACCCCCACATTCTAAACCACACACGACCATTTACAAGCCCCCACCGGAGAAGAATGAGCTTTTTTTCCGAAAACAATCCGGGAGTTTGCCAACCCACGCGTCATCAAGCGGCCACAGCCCTACCCGATTAACCAAGATATGCCGAAATATCGATTTTTTCGGATTCATCCTTCGGAGGACCGGTCAAAACCATGACGCCGGAACGCGTCATCGCAACCGTATGCTCGAAATGGGCACTGGGTTTTCGATCGCTCGTCCGAAATGTCCAATGATCTTTCAAAAGGGTGATCTTTTTCGATCCGGCATTGACCATCGGCTCGNNCGATCGCAATCACCAAACCCGGCTGGATCTTGAAGTCGCCGTACCGTAAAATCTCCGTACTGACGTAGTTCGGAACTTGAGGGTCTTCATGCATCTCGCGACCGATTCCATGTCCGACGAGCGATTCGATCACACTGAAACCGTTTTTTTTGACGAGCGACTCCATCTTCACCGCGACTTCACTCCAGTATCCGCAATGACCCATCGACTCGATCGCCAAATCAAGCGTCCCGGAAGTAACGTCGAGCAATTTCCGGCAGAGTTCGGAAATGCGCCCCACGGAAAAGGTCAACGCCGAATCGCCGCACCATCCGTCGATCTTGCAGCCGGTATCGACGCTGACGATGTCGCCCTCGGCAAGAACCCGGGAACCGGGAATACCATGAACAACCTCTTCGTTGACGCTGATGCAGGTGACGGCCGGGTAGGGAACCTTTCCCGGATAACCTTTGAAAAGCGAGGTCGCCCCCTGGTCGTCAAAAAAACGTTCGACGCGCCGATCAATCTCGGCGGTCGCGACGCCGGGCCGCATCATGGAACCGGCAATCCGGAGGGCATGCCAAACCGTGAGGCCGGCACGTCTCATTTTCAATATTTCCCGCTCCGAACGTAACGTCAACATTTCGGTTTTATTGATAGGAATCGAGGATTGCGAGCACCCGCCCGGAAATAGCATCGATCTCTCCAAGACCGTCCACCGTTTGAAGCAAGTGTCGCTTGCCGTAGTAATCCAATAAAGGACTGGTCTGGTTCGCATAACCGACCAATCGCTGTTTGATCGCCTCCTCCGTGTCGTCGGCTCGACCGCGCCCGGCAAGCCGCTTGAAAAGTTCTTCGTCGGGCACCCTGAGTTCGACGACGACATCCAACGGCGTTTTTTTATCGGCAAGCATCGCGTCGAGCGCTTCCGCTTGGGCGACGGTGCGGGGAAAACCGTCGAGCAGGCAACCTTCCTGACAATCCGGATGCGCGAGGCGTTCCTCGATCAAGCCGACAACGACTTCATCGGGAACAAGGCGTCCGGTGGACATGTATTTGTCGGCCTCCAAACCGAGCGGTGTCTTGGCATCCCGCGCGGCACGAAGCATGTCACCTGTGGAAAGGTGGGCAAGATTGTATTTTTTAACGATTCGTTCCGCCTGGGTTCCCTTTCCCGCTCCGGGGGGGCCGAT
>DOMV01000385.1:4532-5342 GCA_003509805.1 Planctomycetaceae bacterium | reverse complement strand
ACACTTAACGGCGTAGAGTGCCAATGGTTTCTTTTTGGCCTTGTGTGTCGCCTGCTCCCTTGCATTGGGCGACGGCGACCGTGCCGCCCATCGTCACGCCGATACAGATCGAATTGATGACGAAAGCGATCATGGAGCCGTTGCTGACGGCAGCTAATCCGATGCTGCCGACAAAGCGGCCGACGACGAGCATGTCAACCACGCTATAGAACGATTGCAGAAAATTGGTCAACAGAATCGGAAGGCCGAAGACAATCAAATGCCGGAAGATGTTTCCGTGCGTTAAATCGCGAGTCGTGTTGTTCATGTTTCTTTGGTTTGTCTGACGTATTGATGATCGAAAAGAATCGTTTCCGTCGGTTTCAAGAACGGACAAGAAACGAAACGACCGCCGACGAAACATCGCCTGCGGTTGTCGAATGACAATACATCAGTGGCCGAATTAGAGAATTCGGCGAGAAACAGTCTTCACGACTATTTTATGAACACCTGTATGACCGACGCTCCGAACAATGTTTCATCGAGAACACTGCTTGGAGCTGAGTGCAATACAAAATTTGCCAAAGAGTAGGTAGAACATGATCGATTCAGTTGGTTATTTTTCAGTCACCCTTGTCATTATATCGGGAAACCGACTTTGGGAAAGGAGTGGAATAGGCCAGTTTGTTCATCTCGAGTTTCAGACAACTTTCCTTTGGGGTGTCATTCGCCGAATTTGTAATGTTTTCGAACGGCTTCCAGCACGTTCCAGGTGCAACTCACACCCTGTGGGAAAACGACGAGATCGCCCTTGCCGAACGTGACCGGCTC
>DOMV01000385.1:0-4495 GCA_003509805.1 Planctomycetaceae bacterium | reverse complement strand
TCCTTTTCCCAAATCGGCCATGAGCGGCAGCCGAGTTTATCAAGCGTTTCCTTCGACGGATTTTTCGTTACTTCGATTTGCATAACAGTTCCTCCATTTTGTAATTGGTCAATTCAACGTCACCGATTCGGACGGTTTGTTTTTTTACGACACGGAATCCGTGCTTCTCGAAAAACGGCTTGGCGGTAATGCTCACGTCGGAAACGATTTTCGCTGCTCCGACTTTCGACGCTTTTTCCCGGATTGCCGTCAGCAGGGAATTGCCGACGCCTTGAAGTTGGAAATCCTTGTGAACGTACATCATGTCGAGGTAGTCCGGTTCCTCGAACGATGCAAAGCCGACGATTTCGCCGGTTTCCGACTCCCCAACGTAGAAATGCTGCGATTCGATCCGCTTGGCCAGTGAGTCGGTTTGTTCGGCAGTTCCAGACCAGGCTTGAATCTGCTCGGCATTGTAATCGGCGGCGCAAACGGACTGGATCGTTTCACGGTACAGCGTTTTCAGTACCGGCATGTCGTCCGATGTCGCCCGACGGATGTTCCATTGCCGCTTCGATTGCTTGACGAACACCGCCAACCAGACCGTCGTCCGCTTCTCGGAAGTGGAAAAAACACGATGTTTTTGGTGCGGCGGGATAAGGACATAATCGCCGGGTTTCAAACGCCGAATCGACCTTTTTCCTTGAAATTGCAGCGTCGCCTCACCACGCAGCAGAATCACCCATTCGGTTTCCGGCTGGTCGTACCAAAAGTTCTCCGGACTCGACTGCCCGGTGGAAACGATCCGTTCGATACGAACGTTTTCCGCTTGAAAAAGGGTATCCACCAATTCCTCCGGCAGTGAAGTCGGCAAATCGCGGAACAAATTCATCTCGGCTCGTGGCGAGACGGCGGCTCGGCGTTTCATCCGGGTTTCCGTTCGTTGCTCCTTCGCGCAGTCCTTGCAGATGTGGGCGGCGTGACCTTTGCCGGAGAATTTCTCGTTGGCGCGGCGGCGACCGCAGACCCGGCAATAATGACCGGGCTGCTTTTTCGGTTTCTTCTTTTTCGAGGATTTTTTGGGTGGCATGGGAAAAAGCGTGTCCATATCGCCATTCTATCAAAAACCCGCCCTGCCGACGAGAGAGCGGAACTCACAATTACTGTCCCACGTCGCCGCGACTGTTGGCACATGTCGCGTTCATTCCTGGCAGTCGGAGCCAAACCGCCTCGCCGGAATGTCGCGACGTGGCGCAGAAATTGGGGGAAGGTGTCAAGGCGAGTTCGTTTCGGCCTGTATTTTCCAGTCTCAAATGGATTTTCAAAAATTTTCGCCCCCTAAATGACGGTGGGCGTTTTTGCAATCCCTTGTCAAACAACAGGTTCGACGAGCCGTAAAAAAAATCACGAGGCTCTTGTTTTCCGAACGTGTTTGTTGTAAGATTTACAACATCGGTGAGACGAATGTCGTCGTCGCCGTTTTTTTCGTTTTCCGACCGTAGGGCGACCGGCTGCTCGGATTTCTGCATGGTAGCTCGGTGAGCTGGCACAGGGTCGCGCTGCGAGGTAAGGCGACACAAGGAGTAACAAGATCAGTTTTTTGCAATCGGACCGATTTCAGGATGGAAATATCCACCGAAACCGGTGATCCCATTGAAGAACCGACTTGTGTCTGGTCACCGTGCATCTTTGATCCACTTGAGGATTCTCGCGATCATTCGTGGTCGGTTCTTCACGCAATTTCCGCTTTGATATTTCGCGCATAATCAACAAATCTGCCGACGGAGAATGTACGCGCCGGCGGGAAAATCCATGAAACAACCAATCGACCTGAAAACCTGGAATCGCCGGGAGCATTTTGAGTACTTTTTCAAGCAGGACGTTCCGTTCTGGTCCGTCACGGCAAACGTCGAATGCACCGGCATTTATCGATGGTGCAAGGAGCATGGACGCTCTTTCGCCGTCGCCTACCACTGGGCGTCGCTCAAAGCGGCCAACGGGATCGAGGCGATGCGGATGCGAATTGAAAACGACCATCCCGTCTTGTTCGACGCCGTTCACGCTTCGACGACCGTGGCCAGGCCGGACGGGACGTTCGGGTTTTCGTTCAACAATTTCGATCCGAACTTCGAGGCGTTTCACGAGTCGATGCTCAAGGACATCAAGCGGATCGAAGGCGAATCGGGCCTGAAATACATGCATCCGGAGGCCGATGTCATTTTCTACACCGTCCTGCGAAAGGTGCGTTTCACGTCGGCGGAGCATTCGTTCAGCCTTGGATCGCAGGGGGCGATTCCGTGTTTCGCCTTCGGTGAGGCGTTTGAAGAAAACGGAAAAATGCTGTTGCCCCATTCGATCCGGGTCAACCACGCCTTGGTCGACGGCCAACATGTCAGCCGGTATTACGAGCAGTTGGAACAGATCATGAACGCGTTTCGCTGACGGGGAAAGCGGGACGTGCAAGGAATTTCGGTCATGGAGGAGGCCCCCAAGACATTTTTTACATCGTTTTGCTCAACATATCTTTTCCAGGGGAGTTCTCATGTCAAAAAGTTACAGATTGAAGCGTTTCGCAAAGATCGAATTCCTTCACCGGGTCGATTTCGGCCTTTTGTTACAGATGCTCGAACCGTTTCGAGCCTATATCGAAATGAAGGAAAGCGTCGAATGGTCGGATGATCCGGCGGCATTTCCATTCGACGCCGTGTCGTGTATTCTCGCCTCGCCCGACAGCGATGTCCCGGCAGGGCTGATCGACGCCTTCTACTATGTGGACGAAATGTCCGCTGATGCTTTGTTCGACGAGCTGTACCGTGACGCTCTCGATGCGGATATCGATTTCACCGGATACGAGAACCTGACAGCACATGATTTGGCGTTGTTCATCTGGTTGCGGAATTCGGAATTGCTGCAACGTCTTCATGCGGGACGGCATATCATCAAAACTCGACGTTTCGAGACGTTTTTCTCGCAAACGGACGGGACACCGGATGTTTCCCGGCCGACCATTGAAGGGATGGAAGCGGCGTTGAACGATTATTTCGACGATGCGAGGAAGGGACGCGGGGCTCGGGTGTTCGTCTTCGAGTTGGAAAACGAAACCTGGTTTTTGGTCCGGCACGGCCTGCCTATGAAGCGGGAGGCAGCAATTGCTGAAGACGGAGAAACGACAGGGCTGCTCTTTCGTCCGGAAATCTACGACGTCCTCTATTTCACGCACAATAACGGCCAGCTTCACATTCACGCCTCGACCATCGGCGAGAAGAAAATGTACTGCGAAATGGTCGGGACGCACGTTTTCAAGGACGCGGCGTTTTTCGTGTATGATCGCGAGACGGCCAAATACTCGCTTGAGCCGCTCTGCATCAACGGTCGCGCCAGCCTGGCCTGTAACGACGTCGAAGGAATCGAATCGGTGACGTTGACGGAAATTCGTTTCTCGATCAATCCAAGGCTCCGTCATTTTGCGACCCACAAAGCCGACTGCGTTTTTCAGTCTTTCGCCGACATGGGCTTGGCGTTCCCGATCCAACATAAAATCGATCATATCAAGCTCCGGGTCAAATTCGTCGACGACAAAAAATGTCGAACCGTTTCGATCAGCGAACCGAACATCGCCGTTTTCGAACGGGATTCGGACAGCGGCCCGATCAACGAGTTCTTGAAAAAACGTGGTTTTATCATCGACGGAGGTGAAGATGACATTGCGATTTTGCAATTTAAGCTCGATGCTGGAAACCTACGGGAGCAATCCGGGAGTGACGGCGTTCTGGCGGAAGGACTTGGGCAACGAGTACGACACGCTACGCCCGCTCCTGCGTCCAACGGATGAACGTCCGCGAACCTATCCGCATCCGAATCCGTATGAAGCCTACGACATCGTTTGGCATTCGGACGACGACATCGTGGGCGTCAATCCGGAAGACGGTCGCGACCGGATTCAACTGACCAAACAGGATGTGGTCGTGTATGAATTCGACCTGCATAAATTCAGGGGATTCCTTGCGAAAATGATGGGCTTCCGCGAATCGCAAGCCGGGATAGAACGCGGCGACCGGTGCATCTCCCTGGGAACATGGGAGCCGGAAGCCCGTGCCGGTTATCCGGTTCATTTGCTGTTGCCACGCGACGGGAATCATCTGAATTCAATGATCCACAAAATATTCGTAGCGAATACGGCACCGATGATCGTTTTGACGCCGACCGGGAAAACATGGGAATGCAAAACGGTCGAGTTGTTCCATCAACGCAAATCGGTGTTGGCTCCATTGGTGGAACTGATCGAAGTCACCTCGGATGGCTGGTCGGCGACGGACGCTTGGCAACATACGCTCCACAATTTCCATGACATGATCAATCCGCCGAACCTGGTTGCAGTCGCGCCGTATGAGTTCCGAAAAAAGAGCGATTATTGGGTGGTTCGCTTCGATGGTAAGGAAGGTTTCGTGAAGGATTCCGTCGGAGCCAAGTATTTGTCGAGCCTATTTTCAAAGCCGGGCGAATCGATGTTCGCCCT
>DOMV01000360.1:3212-11621 GCA_003509805.1 Planctomycetaceae bacterium | reverse complement strand
GGATCGCCCCGTGCGGTTCGACGCCGAGGGTCGCGAGACAGGCGACGACGCCGGTCGCCCCGAGCGACGACAGGAGAAACAGCGTCCAGCAACCGCAGGCGGAACCGGGAACATAATATCCCGTGGTGAGTTGCGAGGCGAGATGGTTGAAAAAACGCCGTCGTTTGCGCAGGGGAATCAATCGTTCGAATTCCCCATGGCCCGGCAATGCCGACGGCTCGACGTCCAGGAAATCGGCGAGCACCTGTTTTGCCTTCGGGAGAAGATCGTGAACGATTTCCGACTCCGATTCGCCCGACAGCGGGGGCGGCAGCTTTCCGGCATCCCGTAAATGGTCGAAAAGCACTTCGTCGATCGGTTTCCCTTGTTCGACAACCTGTTCCGGCCCGCCGTGGAACGCGATGTCGAACTCCTGTTCCAAGAGGCGGAGGATTTCGTCGTGCTCTTGGGGTGTCGGGGCGAGAAAGGCGATCAGATCGTCATACATGGTCTTGGTTTGCGCGAAAAAACGCGACCGGCGGTCCTTGTCGCACCGTTGCGGGACCGGTCATGTCTTGTTCAAAAAGAGCCAGGTCAAATGATAGAACAGCGGGGCGGCGAAACACAGCGAATCGAGCCGGTCGAGAATTCCGCCGTGTCCTTCGACGAGGGTACCGTAATCCTCGACGCCGCGGTCCCGTTTGATGGCGGACATCGTAATTCCGCCGGCGAACCCCATGAGGGAAACGGCGAACGCCACGACGCCCGGTTCCCACCACCGGGTAAAGGGCGTGAAATACCAGAGGGCGATCCCGATCAACGCCGTCGTTGCCGCGCCGCCGAAGACGCCGCTCCAAGTCCGCGTCGAATTGATCGTCGGCGCGACGACGTGCTTGCGGCTCGATTGCGACCAGGCGTATTGGAGCAGGTCGCTGATCTGGACGATCAGGACGAAAAAGAAGAGGAGCCGTAATTTTCGCCAACTGGGCTTCGGGAGCGGTTTTTCGACCATGTCGCGGCGTTCGTTTGCGACATTTTCCCCGGTTTGCCCGGGTGGGGCGCCGGACGACGCGGGGGTCCCCGGGTAATGGACGGTATGCCTTTCGGGCGCCGGATCGTCGGGAACAGGATCGTCGCGCATCGACTCGGAGGAACCGGGAGAGCTTTCGGGGAGATTTTTCGTTGTTTTCCCGGCTTGGCAGGTTTCCGGCAAAACGACAGCCGGGACCGTTTCGATGGCGATCGCGGCATAATTCGCGGCTTCGACGGCGGAATCGAGCAATTGCGGCAAGACCGGCGAACCGACCGCCTCCTCCGTTTGGCGCGCCGGGACTTCCATGGTCAGCAGCGCCGGAACGAAGCCGAGGCAGTAAACGCAAATCAGGAGACCGACCTGGATTTTGGCGATCCGTTCGAGGAACCGTTTCGGATCGTTCGAGGCGGCGATCCAGGCCGGTACGAGGAGGAAAACGTAAGCGGGAATCAGGATCGAAAAAACGAGATACGGAGAAATGCCGAACCGGGCGCGAAACCAGTGCGGATCGAGCCCGACCAGGAGAAATTGAGCCGGAATACAAAACAGGTAGACCCAGAACAGGCTCCGGTGGTCAGCCAACCGGGTTGGAACGACCGTGATGTATTCACGAAACGCCAGGAGCGAAATCATCGCGAACAAGCTCACGGTCGCCGTCGGCCCGAGAAAAAAGGCCCCGACCAACGGGCAGAAAAGCAGCCACCAGGCACGGACGCGCGAACGAAACGTCTCGATCACTGCCGGGTCCAGATTCGGATCCTTCATGCGCCGCAGGACGAACACGCCGATGGTCGCCAAAATCAGGACCAAAAACGTGCCGGCCAGCAACTCGATCGTTTTGTTGATTTCCACGGCGAACAAGAATGACGGTGAAAGAAAAAACGCGCTACGGTTCCCGACACGGCTATTTGCGGCTCCAGCCCGTTCCGCCTCGTCGGCCTACCGGGGTGATGGATGTGGGGATGAAAGGGGAGACCAAAAGGAAGAGCAGGGAAACGCCGAGCAGGATCGCCAAGACGGTCACCCGGATCATGTATTCGTCTTTGAGCGTCTGGTAATTCTCCTGGAAGTTATAGCCGAAAACCGGGTTGTCGCCGATCGTATCCAGATACCAATAGGCTTCGATGGGGAGCATCCAATCGATTCCTTCCGGGGTCATGGCGAGAACCGTCCGATCGCCGCGCGGCAGGGGGGTCGAATCCTGGTAGGCGAGATGGCCGTCCCATTTTTTGAGCACGTTCTTGTCCAGGACATGCACGGCGCCGGGATAGGTCCTGAAGAAGGCGTAGAGGAGCAGGCACAGGAAAATCAGGGCGAGCGGCGCGGCGACACATTGGACGACCCGGCGCGGATTGATCGCATATCCTTCCGTTGTTTCCTCGCCGAGAAGCGGTAATTTCTTGATTTTCAAGAGTGTCGGAATGGTCTGCGATTCTCCGCATCCGGAACAGCGGACCGTTTGACCGGCCTGGGATGCCTCCACCGGAATCGTTTCTCCACACGATTCGCAAATAAATCGATAAAAAGCGGGCACAGGAGATTCCTTATCGCGGGAAAATAATACAATTTATGACAAAATACCTTTTTTTATCTCAATTCACAGGCGGGGATTGAACGACTTTTGTGTATATACCGGAAACGCGATGAAAATGGACATTTGGTCAAATCTGCCTGCCGCACTCACTCGCTCCCAACTTTTTTAACATAAGCATTTACGCGGATCGTTCGAGCGGCAGGCGGTTATGCTCGGGACTGTGCGCGGGAGGATTATCATGCCGTTTACGGTATATTGGGCGAACTCTCCAAAACGTCTCGATCGGACTCCTTCCCGAATCGGCACAGACCGGTCGAACCTCCCGTGGAATTTTCCGAAACCGGCGATCCACGCGTTCGTTTTCCCAACAGCCCAAACCGGAGGTTTATACTGGCAACGCGGTGAAAACGAACATTTGGTCAAGTCTGCCTGCCGCACTCACTCGCCCCTAACCGCTGTTTGTATAATGACATAAACGTTTCGTTCGAGCGGCAGGCGGTTGTGCGCGGNNAAAAACATGCCGTAGTTTCAGGCCGTTTACAGTATAGCGGACATGCCGCCGGATTGGGCGGTCAATTCCGACTGCTTTCCCAATTCTAGCATTATTACACGTTATAGGAAATAAAACATCCATTATATTCTCACGATTTCCAATGAAAACCGCTTTTTCATCCTTTTTTTGGGCTTTTCTCTGGATTTTTTGTCAAGACAACGCTATAATTACGATTGTATTCGTTTAAGCAGGGGAGCTTGCGGGGCGGCAAAGCGCAGCGAAGCTCTCGGTGGTCCTTGACGCTTTTTGTACCGGAGACCGTCGAGTGTTTCCCGAATACGGTGGAGAGCCCGGTTGACTGCGGGTACGTTGGAAACGCGATGAAAACGGACATTCGGTCCAGTCTGCCTGCCGCACTAGATCGCCTTTAACATCTTTTCAGACAAGTGCTTAAATGGATCGTTCGAGCGGCAAGCGGTTGTTCGCGGGAGGATTGTCGTACCGTTCGAAAAATATCAATCCTCCCGGTGTTATCCGAGGTGAGTAACCCTCGCCCTATCTGTCGATCTTCTCTATGCTTGCAAAGAAACTTGCACGTTGCCGCCGTCGGGAAACCCATAGGCTGTGTTCCCGTTTGTCAGATTGGAATTTCCGATTTTAAGCACTGTACAACTTGGAACACGCCGATATTTTGCCTGCTTATTCTGCGCCGCCGATTCTTCCTGTTTTTGCAAGGCGGAATATTTTTCCAAATAACTTTCAAGCATGACCTGATCCCAGTTTATGAGTTAAAATTGTCTGTCGGGCGGAGACGTTCACGCCGGGCGAATACAATTTTCGGTAATAGGTGCCTTCCATCCGAACTTTTGCGCATCGGGAGCGTATCAATGGACGGCGCGTAAGCAGACACGGAAGAAAGGCGAGGCGAACGGATCGTGTGGCAGGCCGCGAACGGGCGGAAAATGCCCAAAACGAAAAGCCGGGAACAATCGCGGCGCAGTGACCGGATCGCGAACACTACCGACATGGAGGCGCGTACTCCCCACATCCGGCTGTTGTGCCTGAACACACCATGTAATCCCGTTTACCGTATGTACTGGAAACGCGATGAAAACGGACATTTGGTCAAGCCTGCTTGCCGCACTCACTTGCTGCAACTTTTGTTAATGTAAGCGTTTATGCGGATCATTCGAGCGGCAGGCGATTGTTTGCGGGAGGATTATCATGCCGTTTACGGTATAGATGCCGTCATCCCGAAGGACGGTGTTGTTTTTCAGGGGGCGGCAAAGCGTAGGAAAACCATACAAGAGACGACCCGGAGTCAATCGAAAAACGAGCAAATCGGTCACGATTGTGCTTTCCGGGTTCTGGATGTGCTCCGGGACATCCACGAAACAATCCAGCATACAGGAGAATTGTTTTGTACGACGCCGATGGTTTGATGGACGAATTCGACGATACGCTCGCGCAGGACGAGGAGGAAATCGTTCTTGAAGACGACGAGGTCATCGATCTTGACGATGTGGAAATCGACGAATGTCTCCTTGCCGACGAGGATGACGATGATGCCAGCGTCCTGGAGGAGGAGCTGTTGAAGTTGGAAGTCGGGGAGACTTGGTCGGACGACCCGGTCCGCATGTACCTGACTCAAATGGGCGAGATTCCGCTTTTGACCCGGCAACGTGAAATCGCGTTGGCCCGGCAGATCGAGACCTCTCGCCGCAAATTTCGTGCCAAACTGCTCGAATGTGATTACGTGCTCCAACATGCGGTGAGAACGCTCAAACGGGTTCACCATAATGAACTTCCGTTCGACAGGACCGTCCAGGTTTCGGTCACCGATTCGCTTGAAAAAGTGCAGATCATGGGGCGTTTTCCCCTGAATCTTGCTTCGCTCGAACGCATGGTACGGCGCAACCGGCGTGACTATCGGGTCGCCACCGGCAAATCGCGTGCTCCGGAAGAGCGGCGCATGGCTTGGTCGCGTCTCGGTCGCAGCCGGCGCCGCGCCGTCCGATTGATCGAAGAACTCGGCCTCCGGACGCAGCGGATCGAGACCATGATTACGACGCTGGAAGAGTTCAGCCGCCGTGTCGATGAGCTTTCCCAGCGCATTCGTGAGCATAAATCGAGCGGCCGGCCCGAGTACGAGCGCGAGCCCTGGGTTACGGAATACCGTAATATCCTGCAATTGACGCAGGAAACGCCGACTAGTTTGCGGAACCGGATCAAATACGTCAAGGAACTTTTCGCCCGATACCAGGAAGCCAAGCGGGGACTTTCGGAAGGAAACCTGCGTTTGGTCGTTTCCATTGCGAAAAAATACCGCAATCGCGGATTGAGTTTCCTCGACCTGATCCAGGAAGGCAACGCCGGCCTCATGCGGGCGGTCGATAAATTCGAATATCGCCGCGGTTTCAAGTTCTGCACTTATGCGACATGGTGGATTCGACAGGCGATTACCCGGGCGGTCGCGGACCAGAGCCGGACGATCCGCATCCCGGTCCACATGGTCGAAACGATGTCCAAAATGCGGAACGTTTCACGCAAACTGTTGCAGGAATTCGGCCGGGAACCGACCATCGAGGAAACCGCCGAGGCCGCCAGCGCCCAAGTGGACGAGACGCGGCGGATTCTGGCCATGAACCGTTTTCCGATCAGTTTGGACCGCCCGGTCGGCAACAGCGAGGACAGTCATTTCGGCGACCTGCTGCCGGATGGAACGGCTGAAAACCCGGCGATCGGGGCGACCCAGGAGATGCTCCGCAACCGGATCACGGCCGTCCTGAAAACGCTCAGCTACCGGGAACGCGAGATCATCAAATTGCGATACGGGCTCGGCGACGGTTACAGTTACACCTTGGAGGAGGTCGGCCACATCTTCAAGGTCACCCGGGAGCGTATTCGCCAAATCGAAGCGAAAGCGGTTCGGAAATTGCAACAACCGGGCCGCAGTCAGGAACTCGTCGGTTTTCTCGACTGACCGTCCTGACAGCATGGCCTCGTAAGAACGCACCGCCTTGGCGATTTCACAATGCCCTCTCCTGCTTGCGGGGGAGGGTCGGGGAGGAGGTGGGCGTTGATCGGTCTATTTTTCCGGCAGGGCCTGTTTGAATTCTTCCAGCGATTGGCAGGTCAACGAAACATCAATGAGCCGGGCAATCGTCCCGGGGTCGCGAAGGACCATTAACCGTGCGAAGGTCGCTTCCGGCATCGTTTCCAACACAGCCTCTCGTCCAAAACGCTCGGATAATCTTTCAAATGTGCTGTAGTTGATTCTTTCGCACCATTGCCCGGTGAGTTCGCGTTGCGTTTCCGGGTTTTCCGGCTCCGGCGACTGTTCCACACCGGCCGGCAGCGTGTCACCGGCGTAAAAAAGTTCGCGTGTTTCCGTGCCGCGCGCTTGTTCGTCGATAAACACATCCCGGCGTGTCCAGTTTCCACGATTATCGCATTCATAATTCTTGTACGATTGAACGTGGTCCGGTTCGTGTTCAGCGGGATCGTCGAACGATGTCATGGACGTAAGAAAACCGTTTTCATCGTACGAAAACTCGGTTTTCACGTATTCATTTCCAAAAAAAAAGGCGTCTTGCTTGCCGACATATCGTACGAGTTTTCCTTTCTCGTATTCACATTTGAGATCGGCGATTTCAATCGCTTTTTGCTTCTGCCGATAATTATAGAGCACCAATTTGACCGCCTCGGGTTCGTCGCGGTCCTTGTTTTCGGCGTATTTGAATGCGTATCGCATCGTCGAAAGCTCGGGATAGGCCAAGACCCCGATTCGGTTTCGAGCGTCGTATTTCAATACGGAGAGCGTTTGCGTATACGATTCGCCCGCGTCGTTGAACGAGAGCAGAAAATACGTTTCCTTTTTACCCGTGGTATCGGGAAACCGGCCATACGGTTTTGGAAATTGCTGCAAAAACTCGCGGGGCATGAGGATCGTCATACCGTTTTGCGCAACATCGTCCGCAACATCGTCGCCGATGCCGACTTGTTGCCAAGTCACGGATTTTGACGCACGCTTGTTTGTGTTCCGGTTCAACACCTCGGAAGTTTGGATCATCAGCGCGACGTCGCCCTTCAAAACATACTCCGAAACCGGAACCGGAACCGCCCCGGTCGGCATGATTTGCGTGACCTTGTCCGCCACGATTTTATCTTCCACAGCCTTGTCTGCCACGGCCTTGTCCTGCAAGGCTGTGTCCGCCGCGTGGGCCGCAACCGGCGACACAAAGCCCGCGACGCCCATCAGGCAGGGTACAAACCATTTGAACCATTTGTTTGGCTCACGCATTCCCATGGAACGCCTCCCTTCTTGTGGGACAACATCTACTGAAACCCGGGCGGGAATTGCTTCTCCGGTTTCCGAAAGGTATATTGGTCTTCAGGTTGAAAACCGAATGCAAAAAGAAACCGCGCCGCTCGGCACAGGGTTGATGCGCCGGCGGTTAAACGTTGAAGTCGAAAAATGTACCTTTGTCTCTGCCTGCTTGGAATCCCGCTCGGAATCGGGGTCAATCTGTTCGTCGATCGTTTCGGTTGGGAACGTCGCCGACGGTCCCTTGTGCGCCCGACCGGATTGTGCGTGATCGCCCTGTGTGCGCTCGCTCTGCCCTTGTTGTACGGTTGGGAAATCGACGCCCGAATGCTTTCGCAGGAACGGATGGCGGTTGCACAAGCCGGGATCGCCGCCGAGGTGCAGCTCCGTGCCGCCGGACCGCGGGAATCCCTCGTTTTACGCTTTCTCGTCCATGTTGTTTTATTCCTGGCGCTGCTTGCCGCGACGTTGATCGATTTCGAGGATATGATCATTCCCGACATCCTGACCGTCTCCGGGACGCTGGCGGGGCTCTGCATCGCGTTTATTTTGCCTGGTGTTTTTCTTCCCGCGACGGATTATTTCCCGCTTTCCGACGGCCAACCGGTGCTGTTTCCAAGCAGCCTTTACTGGTGTACGCCCCGCGATCTCGCCGTCCATGTCCCGATGGTCCCGATACGGCCGGGCCAGGTCGTCGTCGCCCTCCTGCTCTGGTACGGCTGGTGTTTCGCGATGCTCAACCGCACCTGGTACGGCAGGCTCGGGTTTCGGAGAGCCTGGCTGCTTTTTTGGCGGCGTCTGCACCGTTGCCCGACGACGAAACGGTATGCCTTTCTGGCCCTGCTCGGGAGCGTCTTCATTCCCTGGGCAATGCTGTCGGGCGACCTTTTTCGCGCCCACGCCCTGTTCACGGCCCTTATCGGAACGGCTGTCGGCGGCGGGCTTGTCTGGAGCGTCCGCCTGATTGCCGGTCGGGTACTACGGCGCGAAGCGATGGGGTTCGGCGACGTCACGTTCATGGCCATGATCGGCGCCTTCCTCGG
>DOMV01000360.1:0-3192 GCA_003509805.1 Planctomycetaceae bacterium | reverse complement strand
CGTCGGTCGCGGTTCGGAGATTCCCTACGGTCCCTACCTGGCCTTGGCGACGGTTGCGACCGTGCTTTTTTGGCCCCGGGTATGGCTTTTTACCGAGTCGTTTTTCGCGCTCGGAGCGTTGGTTCCGCTCCTGTTGCTTCTGTGTCTCGTCATGCTCGGTGTGCTCCTTGCCGTCTGGCAACGGATCAAAACGGCGCTGTTTTACGCCGAAGCCGGTTAAGTTTTCCGATCAACCGGCTTACTTTGAGAACGACCGGGCGCAGCCTCGGGAGGCGACCTGGATGTGTCAGCGCCCGTCACGGCCCGCCCGGCCCTTGGAGAAACGCCGGTTATTTCCGTGCGCGATCCACTTGGATGTCGAAATTTCGGTTCTTGCCGTCCACCGTGAACGTCAGCCCCGAAGTCTCCGGATTGGAGTATTTTTTGTCAATCGTGGGCGTGCGAATCTCACGACGGCTCATCGACGAGGAACCCTTCACCTTTTCTTCCACCACCGTCGAGTTGTCCGTTCCCACGATAGAGACCTTATAGGAACCTTTCGGCAAACCATCCGTCGACTTGTCCGTCCCCATCGTGTAGGAACCGTCAGGATTGATCTTTCCTTGTGCCATGAGGTTGGACGATACGAAGCACACCACACCTTTGGGCACAGCACTTCCATCATCGGAAAAGGTCACTTTGCCGCCGAGAGGAACTTTGTTGCTGCAACCGAACACAAGCAACAGCAATGCAACGGATAGTAATACGTTGATCTTTCGCATGGATTTATTGAAATGATTATTTTGAATTATATCGGAAACGCGATGAAAACGAACATTCGGCCAAGTCTGCCTGCCGCACTCACTCGCTTCTAACCCCTGTGTGTACAATGACATAAGTGTTTCGTTCGGGCGGCAGGCGGTTGTGTGCGGGAAAAAACATGCCGTAGCTTCAGGCCGTTTACGGTATATGCTCCGAACAGCCGGAAAGGAGCCGGTGGAATGGGCAATTGATAATTGATAATGGACAACGGATGTGATGCAATTCAACCGTCACGATAAGGAATCCGCTTGCGTCCTCCTCGTTATCAATTGTCCATTGTCAATTGTCCATTCAAAACGCTTCGCTCCCGGCCGTCATCCTTGTCGATACAGGGATCCCGTTCAGGGTACGACACACTTACGGCAGGCTTATGGCGACGCCATCGCTGACGTGCCCCAGGAACCACAAAACTTCCCGCGTCGGGGTCGTATGCGAAACACCTCGCACGGAACCGTCGCCGAAGACGAAATTACAGATTCCCGGATGCCAACTACCGAACCGTGCGCGGTTGTGATGGCACTCGGCGAAATTTTCCACCATGCCGGATCGAGCCAATGGATAGATGTAGTGGAAACTGCGATAAACGCCGGCAAAATTTTCCCCCGTTACAAAAAACCACGAAGCGTCGGTTTCGAAAACGTACTGTTCATGCGGAGCGTAGTATTTCTCTCCGAACAGGAACTGATTTGACGATCCGTCGGCCCACCAGGCCATCGAATCGCGTCCCAGCCATGTCTTAAAGCCCTCATCCCAGTTTTCTTCCGTTCCGGTTTGGGCAAACAGTGGCACACGAAACGGGCCCCGCTGGCCTTCATGGCACAAAGTATCGTAATCGCCTGGTGCGGGAGGAACCTGGTATTTCGCAATTTGATGGTAGCTCCAGTTCATATGATCGGCATCCGTCATTTCGGAACCGCGGTTGAACTGCATGGAAACGGCGGCGTAATCACCGGCGGGTCCCCAGGCAAAATCGCTCGCGGCAGGATCTTCGGTGCACGTGGCGTCCCCTGCCGCCATTCGGCCGCCTTGCGTCAACTTGCCGGCGGAGCGGCGTGTCGGGCAAACAAAACCGGAAATACTGCCGAGTTGCCGGATATACTCCCGGCGGCTGTTTTCATCGCTGTCCACCCCTCCGATCCGGTCGCTGACCGGAAAATCGGCCTCGCTGGACACGGTACTCGATTGGGACACCACCCAAACGGAACTGAGCGGATCCTGTCTCGGCCCCCAGTTGTGGGCACACACGCCCGTCATGTCGTAAGCGGCCTGCTGCTCCATGTACGGCAACAGGAGGAAAAAGATCGACGGCCTGCCATGGCCGATCACCAACGGCGGCAAGACACTTTGGGCGTCGTTAAAATTATGTACCGCCACGCCGATCTGCTTCATGTGGTTTGTACACTGCATACGGCGAGCCGCTTCCCGGGCAGCCTGAACCGCCGGCAAAAGCAGGGCGACCAGGGTGCCGATAATCGCGATGACCACAAGAAGTTCAACGAGCGTAAACGCAATGAGCCGGGAACCGTGTTCCCGGTCCCAGGGACATAACCCCCGGCTCGTGATTGGGCCCGTCATTGCGCCTTCACGTTTTGCTAAACCGCCCCCCCCCTTTATGTTACCAACGGCGTTTTCTCTCATGATGGCTTTCTCCTTTGGATATCCTGCGTGCGATTAAAATTTTTCCGAAGCCGACCATTCGGGCGATTGCCACCGGGACACACCATTGCCACACAACGCAGCCCGGAGGGTCAACAAACGACCGGCCGAAAAATCCAACCGGTTCCCAACCGGCTTCGGTACGAAGGCCCGTGAACTTGCACGAACTTGCACGAACCCCACGGGGTCATTGTAGTTCAATTTTCGCCTCAAGTCAAGGGAAAAACTGTCACAGAAAAACTGTCACGTCAGGCGAACCGCCCGGTAAAAGCGATCGATTGGAAATGCGATGAAAACGAATCATTGAGTCAAGGCCGCCTGCCGCACTTCGATCAACCCCGTGTCATGCCTTCGCGCCGCACGATCAACTCCGGGTCGCCCGAAAGCGGGAGAGAAACGACGGCGCCGCTCTGGGCCGCCGCGTAGATGCCGAGGATGATTTCGACGCTGCGGCGTCCCTCGTATCCGTCGACGGCCGGTTTGCCGTCGTTTTGAACCGCTTCGATCATGTCCGCGATCAGGAGCGCATGTCCGTGATATCCGATTGCCGCCGGGTCGGCCGCCCCGCCGCCGGTCGCCCCTTCCCCGATCAATTTGCGATTGACCATGCGTTCCCGGATTTCCGCGTCCTCGTCGACGGCGACCGTGAAATCCCATTTGACGATATCCTCCTCCTCGATCACGGCGGACCCGGCGGACCCGCTGATTTCAACCCGCTTCAGGTAGCCCGGGTAG
>DOMV01000382.1 GCA_003509805.1 Planctomycetaceae bacterium | reverse complement strand
CGGCACCAGATCCTAAGTCTGACGTGTCTGCCAATTCCACCACGCCCGCAACCTGTCGTTCACCGTGTCATGCGCGATTTCAAAACGGATCGTGTTACGACGAGAGCCCCGACGGCGGCATTTCGGCGAGGGGCTTTGCGACGCATCGACACGGGATACACGATTATATCCGACTTCTTTCGGGTCACAAGGCCCGCGTTACGGTTGACTTTCAAAATCGTTCACTTTAGAATGGGGTGCGCGGGCCGCGTTCGAATATTTTTTCACAGATCAGTCACGTACCTGAAGATGTCCCGATGAATCCCGTTTTTCTCCGCGAGCTTCGCCAGGCGGTCCGTAACCGATTGCTGATGCTGCTGTTATGCATCTACCTGACGGTGTTGATCCTGACGATTATCTTTGAGCTGCGGTGGGAGCCGCAGTTCATGGGGGCCAATCCGGGACAAAAGCTGTTCAACAGCGTTTTTTTGGTCGTTTTCCCCGGGACGCTTGCCGTGGTGCTCCTGCACACGATCATCCGCTGCGCCGTCGATCGGATCAACGAGGACCCGATGTTTTTTTCGCTGATTCCGCCCGCCCGGATCGTGAGGGGCCGGATGCTGTGTTCGTTGGTGCTCTCGGGAATCACCTACGCCGTCGCATTGCCGTTTTTCACGCTGGTTCACATGTTTCGCGGCCTCGATTTCGGTACGATGCTCTTCTGCATCATCGGCGGTTTTTGGCTGACACAGACTTTCAACGCGATCGCGACCGCCTTTTTCATCGGCGTCCGTTCCTGGCTCGGAGCGGTTCTCCACGCCGTACCGTTCCTCTTCATCATGCTCGTTTTGGGGCTCATTTCCGTCGGTCTTTTCCACATGGCCTTCGAAAGAGAACCGTGGTTCGTCTGGGCGGGCGCCGGGGTTATTCTGGGATTCCTGCTTCCGATGCTCGCGTACTGGTTCGCCCTGGCCCAGGTCATTCCGGCAAGCGCCGACCGGCTGTTCCCGCTACGGCGTGGAATAACGATCCTCGCGTTTCTCATCTTTTGCACGGGCATCGTCGTCGCTTTCAGCGATTCCACGATCCCGAACGCAGAGGACGCAAGTACCTTTTTCGCTATTGAGTCGTATGTTTCCGGAATCGTGCTTTTTTCGGTATTCGCCCTGGTTTTCGCGTGTGAACGGAGCGTCTATCCCCTGAGACAACGAGAGGACATTCCTGAAAACGGTTTGCTGCGCCGTCTTCGTTTTCCTTTTTCTTCCGGCGTTGTCAACGGGCTTGTATGGCTTTTAACGATGGAATTTCTTTGGGTGGGCGCACTGTGCTCCCTCGGAATGTCTCTCTGCATGGCGACGACGGCCTTGTTCATTTTCAACTACGCGACGACCACCCGGCTGCTCTGGGCTTTGCTCCTGAAACGCTGGGTTCCGCGGTCCCTGGTCTGGTTGCTCGCCGTCGCGTTCGTCCTGTTTGTCAGCGTTCCCGCGCATATTCTCCAGTTTTCGCTGGAAATCGGTTCGTCATGGCCGGATGACGTTCCACGATTCCTGCTCGCCCCCAGTCCGTTCTGGCAATCGAACGAGCACGGTTATAACATCACCCAAATCGTTTTCGCCTTTCTGTGGGCTTTCACCCTTCTCGTCGTTTGCGCCCCGATTACCATAAGACGTTTCCGTGAATACCGCCGGCCATGTTTGTTTTAGACCGAAGCCGACTTGCGAGAAGTCCGTTTTCGCCGCGTTTCCAGTACACCTCAGTCCAACCGATGTGATGCGTGAACACTGCGCAGTTCCCGGGCTTCCGGTCGGGTCTTGTAGAATGCGTCGAGCGGATAACAGCCGGAAACCATACCGTTTCGCGGGGCATTCGTGCAATCGCCGAGCGTTCGGCAAATCCGTTTTCTTTGCACGGGACGACCCTTGAGAATATCGTCGCACAGCTCGGGATAGCTGAGCACCATGCGGCCGATGCCGACCGAATCAATCATCCCGGCCGCGAGAACCGCCTCGGCGACGTTGGGAAGCCAATCCTGCAAATAGGTGTATCCGCTCCCGACGATCAGCAGGTCGGGAAAACGGCGTTTGAATTCCGCGGCGGCGGCGATGTGCATGGCGACGCTTTTCAGCGGATCGAACGGCATGGCGTAGCCGTCGAATACCGGAAAAGCCGCCGGACGCTGCAAATGGGGATTATAGTACGGGCTCCCAACGGTGGCGCAGACCATACGGACGTCCGCTTCCTTGACGATTCGCTCGATGAATTCGAACGGTTCCGACAAGTCGTAGCCGCTTCCGCTCGAAGTCCCGTCGCCGCCGAACGCGTAAGGATAATTGCCGTCGGTGATCGGCGTCCCGACCCCGTCCGGCCCCTTCACGTAGGGAACGACATCGAACAGGGAAAAGCGGAGCGAAATGTCGAGTCCCGGGGCCGCCTTGCGGATTCCCTGCGCGATATCGAGAAAAAAGCGGCTTCGGTTTTCAAGGGAACCGCCGTACTTTCCCGGCCGGTCATAGGCGCTGAGCAGTTCATGCCCGAAATAACCGTGGGCATGTTTGATATCGACGAAATCGAACCCCGCCCGGGCGGCCAGTTCACCGGCGTGGATGAAATGCCCGATCATCTCGTCGATCTGCGCATCGCTTGCGACCGGCGTGTCCTGATTGCCGAACTTCTTGTCGAGCCACGGATTCCGGTAGGCGATTACCGATTCGAGTTTTGTGTCGTCATGCGGATGGGAAAACCGGCCCGAGTGCGTCAATTGCAAACCGACGTAAAGATCGTCGCGGCGACCGAAGGTTTCCTCGTGCGTTCGAACCATCTCGGCATGTAACGCGGCGGTCGCCTCGACGGTCCGGTCGCAGATCGTCAGTTGCCGGGTATTGCCGCGTCCCGATTCCATGACGGCGGCCGCCTCACAGCCGAACAGGAGTTTGGCCCCGCTTTTCGCGAAACGCAGCCAGCGCCGCCGGGTCAACTCGCTCGGTGCGCCATTCGGCTCGCAATCCCAGCCTTCCATCGGCAGGATCGCCCAGCGGTTACCGATGGTCCGGTCCCGGTAGGAAAGCGGTCGGGCGAGGTTCAACGCCGCCGGTTCGGGCAGTTCCGAAAGGAACGGCAACCCGATCCCGTTCGCGCGGAGATAATCCTGGAAAGCCTCGGGCCGGGCCAGTTGGGCGATTTTCGAAAAAGCTGCCATGGGAAAAGGGATACACTCGCTTACGCTTCGTGCTCTGAATCGGCGCCGTCGTGCTCTAAATCGGTCGCGTGTTCGGAATTGGTCGCGGTCCGTTGGCTGACGACGAGATTCAGCTCGGTCAGTTGATCGATACGTTGGAACTGCTTCGCGACGGCCGGGGCGTGCGTGACGAGAATCAGGGCGACGCCCTCCTCTTCGCAGGTGTTGCGGAGCATGTCGATAACCTGCTGCTGGTTGCCGACGTCGACGTTGGCGGTCGGTTCGTCGGCAAGCACCAGTTTCGGCTTGTTCGCCAAGGCCCGCGCGACGGAAACACGCTGCTGTTCGCCGACCGACATTTGGCCCGGCTTGTGGTGGAGGCGATGGGCAAGCCCGACCCGGTCGAGCAGGTCGCGTGCCCGATGTTTGTCGGTCCGACCGCCCGCGAAAGTCATGCCGAGCAGGACGTTTTCCAAGGCGGTAAACCCGGGAAGCAGGTTGAAGGTTTGGAAAACGTACCCGATCCGGCGGGCGCGAAACTGATCCCGCTCCGCCTCGGTCAGCAAGGGCGTGTCCCAGCCGTCGATGAGGACATGGCCGGAAGAGGGCCGCAGGATGCCCGCGATGATATGGAGCATCGTCGTTTTCCCGCATCCGCTTGCCCCGACGACGACGACTTGTTCGCCCTCATCGACTTTCCAACCCGGGATATCGAGGATCGGCAATTCGCCCCCGTCCGGTTCCACATACGATTTTTTGAGATTCTTCAGTTCCAGCATGAATCGTCTTCCTTGGGCGTCAACGTGAATCAATGGTTTCGGACGGCACCGATTTCGGACAGTGCCGGCAACCGGACCATTATAAGGGAGAAACGGAGCGAAAACCAGAGACGGGTTCCGATTTCCGGAGAAAATCGTGCCGACCGTCCTCAAGGCGGTTGGGCGGAAAACGCGACCGATTGCAGCGATTCATCTTGAAATTTGTCGTCGTTTGTGAAAAAAGGGCACACAAAAGCTCACTTGCATGCGTCTCGTACTTGGTTCGACGTACGCGGAGATTTCTGAAAAATTGAACATCAACCACGAGAACTACCATGAAACGCGCCGTTTTCCTGTCCTTCCTGCCCCTGCTTTTTTGTACGATATCCGTCCATGCCGCGGAGTCGACGTCGAAAGAGCCGACGAAGTTCGACGTGCCGGTGGGCGCCGATAAATACGCCGACGGTGGGGGTAATCCGTTGAATTTCGCGAAAAACGACACCGAAGATTTGCAAGGAAAAACCATGCAGACGACTGGAATTTCCCAAAGCCGCCGATTTGGGAGCCGGTTTTCCCGGCGAGTAAACCGACGTGTGAGCGGGCAACCTCAACGAAATCGGTATACCGATTTCGTGCTTGTGGATGATACGCGACACCATCAGGTGAAAGCGGATTATGAGGAATCGCTCACGTGGGCGAATCGAGGCGAAAGCGAGGCGTTTTTCGAAGATAGGCACCGTACCCGCCTGCTCGCTTGGAAAGATGCAGCCGAACGTGGTATTTCGGAAGGGCAGGGCCTGTATGGATGCTGCCTTTATTACGGTACCGGCGTTGCTAAAAACCTTACGGAAGCGGTGCAATGGTTTCGCAAGGCCGCCGAGCAGGGAAATGCAGGCGCTCAAGCAAGTTTGGGCGTTTGCTATGCGAACGGTACCGGTGTTCCCAAAGATGAAGCCGAAGGAGTCAAATGGATCCGCAAGGCCGCCGAACAGGGAAATGCTCTCGGTCAAAGCTGGTTGGGCTTATGCTACCTGCGTGGCATTGGCGTCGCCAAGGATGAGGCTGAAGCGGTGAAATGGCTCCGGAAAGCCGCCGAGCAGGGATATGCCTATGCCAAGGAAAAACTCAAGGAATGCGGACTGGAATAAATCGCAATAATCAAAACACGCCGCGTAAGCAAGTGCGGGACACGGTTTTGTTATTCACTCGCTTACGCTTCGTGCTCTGAATGCGACGTGTCATTCTTTTCCCTGCCGTCATAATCGGTACCCGCGGTCTTTTCCTCACCGTGGCTCTCACTCGGACCGATAGAGTCGAAAGAGACGGTTGTAGGCTTTTTTCCGAAAAACAATCGTGCGACGACTTTTCCTGTCTTTCATCCTGATGCTGCCGGCAATCCCCGGGATAGCGATCCTGACGGGGTCGGGGTCCGTTCGCGCGGAAACGCTGGAGGAAAGTTGGCAAATCGCGACGGCGGTCAATCATCGCCTCCAGGCGGACGCTCACCGGATCGAATCGGCCAAGGCGGACCTCCGGGAAGCCAGGTCGGCCAAGCATCCGGTTTTTTCGAATCAGAGCGCCTACATTACGCTTTCGGAACAGCCGCACTTCCAGTTCGACACGCCGGCCATTCCGCCGCTCGGGATTCCGTCGCTGGGCATTTCGACCCCGTTGAGTGACCAATCGTTCGCGGTTTCTTCGACAAGCGTTCGATTGCCCCTTTACACGGGGGGGAAAATCACGGCGGCCATCGATGCGAACCGCTATCGGATCAACGCCGTCCGGGCGGAGTACGCGAGCGCTTTTCTCGATGTCAAGATGGAAGTCACGGAATCGTATTTCAACGTGCTGCGGGCGAGACGGTTGTCTGAGGTCGCCCGGAATGCGGAGAAATCGCTTTTCGCGCACCGGCAGGACGTCGGGAAAATGTTCGCCCAGAAAATGGTGACACGGAACGCGTTGCTTGCGGCCCAGGCGGCTTGGGCTGCGGCGGCCCAGGAAGCCGGCAAAGCGGAAAACACGGTCCTTGTAGCCGAATCGGCATTCAACCGTTACCTCGGTCGTCCGCTCGATTTCCCCGTTTTCGTCGAAGAAGTGCCGATTCCCCCCGTTTCCGGAGACCTCGCCTCCTTGACGCATGAAGCAATGCGATGTCGGAAGGAATTGACGGGGATCGCGTCACAATCCCAGGCTGCGGCGGCACTTGCCCGGGTTTCGCACAGCGATCGGTTGCCGCAGGTGCTCGCGGTCGGAACCCATAATTACCTTCAAAACAGTTCGTTGAGCACGGATACGATCTGGGCCGCCGGAGTCGGCGTTCAATGGACCTTCCTCGACGGTGGGGCAAGCCGGGCACGAGAACAGGCGGCGTTGCATAATGCGGCCTTCGCGGCGAAGATGCGCGATGAAACCCGGTCGCTCATCGAACTCCAGGTTCGAAGCAATTGGATCGCCGAGCGGGAAACCCGCAGCCGGGTCGATGTCGCCGAACTGGGAAAAACGCAGTCGGATGAAAACCTGCGTGTCGTCACGCGGCAATTTCTGGAAGGACTCGTCAACCATACCGAGGTTCTGGACGCCCAAACGCAGCAGACGGCGGCATGGACCAATCTCGCGAATGCGACTTACGACGCGATTCTTGCGACATATCGCCTGAAACGGTCCATCGGGCTTCTGTAGCATCCGCAGCCGGTATCTGTAGCCTTCGAGTTGATTGAACAGCATCCGGATCGGCTGGGCGTCGAAAAGCGAAGGTATACTGGAAACGCGGTGAAAATGAACCTTTGGTCAAGTCTGCCTGCCGCACTCACTCGCCCCTAACTGCTGTTTTTATAATGACATAAACGGATCGTTCGAGCGGCAGGCGATGGT
>DOMV01000319.1 GCA_003509805.1 Planctomycetaceae bacterium | reverse complement strand
GTCATGCCTATGATGGCGTTCATAGGGGTGCGGATTTCGTGGCTCATGTGGGCCAAGAACCGGCTTTTCGCCTGATTGGCGGAATCGGCGGCCTCTTTCGCACCCTCGGCGGTCGCAATTGCGTCTCGGAGTCCCCGCAACGATTCGCGTCGTTCGCTGATGTCGCTCATCACGGCGACGGCGTGCTGGACTTCGCCCTGTGCCCCCTTGACGGCGGAGACGTTGATTTCGACCCAGGCGTGCGTCCCGTTTTTACGGAGCAGGGCGCAATCGACCCGGTAGCGCTCCAGTTTCCCCTCGAACAAAAGTCGCCGGTATTCGGCGTTTTGCCCGGACTCGGGAACATCGCTGCAATCGAACAGATCGAACGGGGCTCCCTCAATATCACGGGCGGCATAGCCGACCAGTCTCTGGAAAGCCTCGTTGGTGTAGGCAATACTCCCGTCCGCGTCGAGAAAGGCGATGGCCGATCCGCTGGTTTCCAGCACGCCCCGTAGCGCCGCCTCGCTCACGGCGAGTTGGTCCGCCCGCTCCTCGACCTTGCGTTCGAGGTCCTTGCGGTAGGAATCGAGTTCCCTTTCGACGCCGATGCGCTCGGTCACGTCGCGGACCGTGTTGAAAAAATACTGGATTTTTTGGGAACCGTGGTCGATGATGGGGTGGCTGGTGTGCTCGATCCATCGCGTGGGCTTCTGGTCCGTTGCCGGTTCCATATAAATGGCGGTTTCGGATCGTAGCGTCTGCGCCGCGAGGACGGCCGAGCATCCCACGCAGAAATGGACTCTTCCACATTTTTCGTAACATCTTTTCCCGAGCAGAGGGGCGCACTCGGGATAGAGACGGTTCATCGCCTCGTTCGTCCGCACGACGTTGAACTCCGTATCGATCAGGAAGACGCCGTCCTGGATGCTGGAGATGATGTCGCTCAGCAGGATTTCGTTGCGTTGGGCGACGATCTGGTCGCTCCGGTCGTGGGCGATGTGGATGATATACGGGTCCCCGTCGATTAAGATCGGGTTGAACGTGACATCGACATAGGCGAGATCGCCGTCCAATGTCCGATAGGCCCATTCCAAACGCTGCGGAACCCCGAGGGCGAGCTGTTCGAGACAGCGGTCCAACACCGCCGCGGATTCGCGTCCGTCGGGCTGGACCGGCGGAGAAAGTTCGAGGATACCGCGTCCCACCAGTAGCGAGGCCGGTCGCTGCATCAAATCCTGCGATTTCGGATTGCAGAGGAGGACCTGCCCCGCCTTGTCGAGCACGCAGATGGCATCCTGCGAGTGGTCGAAAATCGTGTGGTATTTCTTCTCGTTGTCCACGACGCTGCGCAGGGCGGTGACCTTGTCGCTGACATCAACCACGAATCCGACCACCCCGCACACACTGTGGCCGGCCCCGTATAGGGGGCTCAACCGGCTCTCGAAAAAAATCCCGCCCAACTGATCGAGCACTTTGCCCGGGGTGCCCTGCAAGGCCGCGCGGACTTGGGCGACGAACGGCGAATCCGGTGGGTGGATTTCCGAGATCAAACTCCCGATGATTTTTTCGATCGGCCCGAGCCGCGAGGCACCGAGACCGTCCAAGTACATGTACCGTTCGTCGACGCCGACGATGAAAAAGAACACTTCCTCGAACGAGAGGGCGTTTTGCAGCAACTGCTCCCCGATAGCCGAGTGGATGGCCGGGGCCGCGGAGCCCGGGAGATCGCGGATCGAAGCCAAAAGGTACGGTTCCCCGGCGTCGTCCTCTTTCCGCATCCCGAGAAATTGCAGGTACAACTTCTCGCAATCCGCCCCGGGCGCCGTCCATTGGTAGCGCAAGCGGGGTCGCGACGAATCCCAAAACGCCTGAATTTTACCCGCCAACTCCGGGCAAAGGTCGAACAGGGACGGCGGCTCTTCCGGTCGTTGGGGCGAAAGGAGCGCACACAACCCCGGCGACCACTGCTCGGTTGCGCTCGCGGGAAAATAGACCCAGTACCCGCAACGGGCGAGGCTTTCCGCGTCCCTGAAGTGTCGACATGGATTTTCCGCGTCGGTTATCAACGAAACTTGCCCGCTCATGAAATACACCGAAGCCGTTTGAAAATTCCCGAAACGGGACACGGTTGGTCCATCCACGGCGGATCCGGTATTCCAGATACACGACCGCCGAGAAAAAAATGAAAAACGACCCGCGACGGGTCCACACTGCGCTTGTGGTACACCCCAAGCACTTATAGGAGACCGGTTACCCAGTCCACCGAATCGTCCTGCAAGTTATCAACACCGGCTTTTGTCATCCTGAGCGAAGCGAAGGATCGGATCGAAGGCACGCACGCACAACCCCGGAGCGCCGAACAGGTTACGACGCCCTCCACCCGATTCTTCGCCCGCGGCTCAGAATGACACTCCACTCCGATGGGGATTTGGTGTGTGCCAAAGACCCAACGCAACAGGTACATCGTATCCCATTATATCCCATCTTACGTGGAAAAACAACCGCCGATTCGTGAAGCGGAAATTTTCATTTCATTTCCCACCGTCTGTGACGGCTTTTGTTGAAGTCTTTCCTCAACCGGCACGACCCTTTCAACCGATAGAGACGGAAGATGCTCCATTTTTCCGTGGGAGGGAATCCGCGCCATGTCGAACCCAAATGCTATTCCAACGAGTTTTCGCACGAACGTCGGCTCGCTCGTCGCCCAGCTTGCGTTCAACCGCTCGGCCGGGGTGTTCAACACGGCGGTGCGCAATCTCTCGACGGGAATCGCGATCCATTCCGGACGGGATGATCCGAGCGCCTTTTTGGCCACATCGACCTATGCGACGCAGATTGCCTCGATGGCGCAGGCTGTCCAGAATAACGAGCGATCCGGCGCGATGTTGCAGACGAGCGATGCGGCGCTCTCGCAGGTCAATGCGCTCCTGATCGACCTGCGCGGAATCGTGACCGAGGCCGCGAACTCGGGAGCGAACACCGACCCGGGTATCGATGCTTTGCAACTCGAAGTCGACAGCATCCTCGACGAAATCAACCGGATCGCGACCTCGACCGCTTTTCTGGACAAAACCCTGCTCAACGGTTCGCTCGCGTTCACGACCGTCGGCGTCGATTCCCGAAAAATCGATTCCGTCGTCATCAACCAGGCGAACTTCGGCAACTGGACCGAGAAGGAAGTCTCGGTCAAAATTCTTGAGACCCCGAAAAAGGCGTCGCTCCAGTATCCACTCGGGGCAACGACCGGGGATGTCACCTTACAAGTCTCCGGGAATCTCGGTTCGCACGTCTGTGCGTTCAACAAGGGAACCCCGGTCGGCGACATCCTCCAAGCGGTGAACCTGTTCAGCGATTCGACCGGGGTGGTCGCGTCGGTTTACAGCGATTCGACGCCCGGAAGTATCGCACTTACGTCCTACGGCACGGACAACGACGTGCTTCTCACGGCCAGTGAACCGGGCAGCCTTCCGGGGAACATGCTCGTCAAATACACCGCTCCGCCAGAGGGTAACGATACGCTCACGCTCAACTACACAGCCGGCTCGGGCAACGATCCGGGACGTATCGAAATCCTGCTCCAAACCGACACGGACGGAACCGTGCTCACGACCGCCGAACAAGTTGTCACGCTGCTCAACACGGCCCCGGAACTCAAGGATTCGGAGGGTAACGGAATCGTTTCCGCTTCGCTTCCCGCTGGAACGACGGGCCGGGGANNGGGAACGGTCACACCGTTTTCCGAATACTCCTACTACGGTTCGACGGACGACCGGAACCGCTTGCAGTTCCTCGCCCCGGCCGGAACCCCGACGCTCCGGTTCACGAGTGATCCGAACACACCGCTCTCAATCGAAGACACGAGCCTCGACGGAACGCTCACGATCCACCTCGAAACCGACGGGAACGGCGTCATCAAGACGACCGCGAACGATTTGGTCAAGTTTTTCGACCACCCCTCCACGGAAGCCTCGAAAGCCGTACTCGACAAGTACGGAATCAGCGTCAGCGGCATCGACCCGGAAAGCCAAACGCTCCCGAACTGCACGCGCGGAATCTCCGAAATGGGCACCGGCGCCCTGAAAATCTCATATGACCCGGACGATCCGGCCTTTTGCGACGGGGTGCCGTTGGAACTCCAGGGCACGGTCTATCCCCAAGCGGCGTTCACGAGCGGCGGGGATGGGGATGACGGGGCTCCGATGCTCGGCAACCGTGACAAGGCGGCCCTCGGCATCACGTTCCATTCCGCCGACTACGGGGCCGATGCGTTTGTCGAGGTCATCCCGATCGACGGCACCTTCCCGCTCGTCGATCGCAGCGGTCGTTATGCGGAACGCTCCTACGGAACGGATGTGCGAGCCGTGATTAACGATATGCCCGCGATCGGTTCCGGGAATGTCGCCTCGCTGGCCATGCCGGACCTTGACATCGCGATTGCGGTTTCCGAGAGCGTCCGGCCGGGCGAAGTTCTCGGAATCCGGATCGACGGCGGCGGGACGATCATGCAGCTCGGGCAGGATGCGACACCCTCGCAGCAGGTACGGGTCGCCCTCCCG
>DOMV01000243.1 GCA_003509805.1 Planctomycetaceae bacterium | reverse complement strand
GCGGAGATTTCGGCCCCTGTTGACACGGTCGGCGAGAACGGGGAAAATAAGGTCTGCTCATTCGAGTGCATGGATCCGAATCGTGTGTGAACCTGTTGAGAATCGGATGATGAATCATCATGCCCCAGCCGGACGATCGAGGAAATTGGCGCGATGGAAAGAGCTCCTGGCGGACCCGGTCGGCCAAGCCGTGATCGTCGCCGGTAAACCGGGGAGCGGCAAGACTTTTTTGCTCGACCGCATGGTCGCCGAAGGTCTGAAGCAGGAATCGCTCTGTTGCGCCGCCGTTCGCTATGTCGTTCCGCCGACCGACTCGCCGGGAATGGTGATGCGCAACATCATGGAGGACGTTTTTTTCGCCGCCCGGGCCAAAGTCGGACTGCTTGAAACACGGACGTCGCGTTTTTATCAATGGAATACCGTGATCGACCGCCTGGGCTTGGCGGCTTCCGCCGGGGGAACGGGTTCGGGCGGCGTTTCCCGTACGACTTCCGGCAACGATGCCTGTGCGCTGCTGAACAAGTTGCGGTACGACCCGTCCAAAAACGTCTTCGATCAGTTCCGGGAGAGGCTGGAACTGATTTCCCGATGGATGCCGCGGAACGGGCGCTTGATTATCGTGTTGGACCCGGAGCGGGAAATGCACGCGTTCCGGCACGAGCGTTGGCGATCGCTGGTCGCGACGTTGCCGTCGAAGCTCAAGCTCCTTTTTGCCCAGCGTCCCGAAGACCCGCTGGTTGTCGGCCATGAGGTTCTTTCGTGTCCGGACATCCCCTACATGCCGGGAACGCCGGACGGCCTTGCACCGCTTGAGGATGCCGACATCGATTTTCTCCTTGCCGGCGGCAAACGGCTGCGAACATCCTTCAGAACGGGGGAACTCAAGGCCAAACTCGATTTCTATCGCGGCAACCCCTACAGCGTCGGCGCCGCGATCGCGATGTTGGAATTCGCGGAAGGCACGCTCGATGATTTGCCGACGGACGAAGTCCCCGAACGGATGGCCGAGGCGCAATGGAACCGCCTGGCGACCCTGTTTCCGGGCGACCCGGAAGTCGTCTCTCTTTTTCGGGCCTACGCCGTCCTGGAAACGGTCGTTCCCGACGCGATCGTTTGCGCCGTCGCCGGCGTCGAGGCCGAATCGCTCGAACGGTATTTGAAACGTCCTTATGTCCGTTCGTTGATCCGCGACGAACCCGGCGGGCGCTGTATTTATCATGCGTATTTGGCGGACACCATCCGTTCAACGATGCGGCTGCCCGACGGGAGTTGGAACGAAGAGGCGAAGCGTTTCCACCAGATTGCCGCTTATGTCTACCAATCGCGGCTCCATTCCGGCTTGTATCCCGATGCGCTTGCGACGTTGCGGTTGCCGGAACATACGCTCCATGCCGAGGGCCCGAACGCTTTCGTCAAGGCGCTTTGTTTCTGCGAGGAGGCGTTTCGAACACTCGGTTTATGGGTCGCTTACGGCAACCTGCTTGAAAAATCGCTCGGAATGATCCCGGCCGGTTCGCCCGCGGAGATCGATATCCGTTACCGGCTCGGCCGCCTGCGCATGCGACAGGAAAATCACGATGCGGCGCAACGGGAATTTGAAATCGCCTCGGAACGGATCCGGTCGTACGACGATCCCAAACGCGCCGCCTTGCTGACGATGGAAATCGGCCGTTTGTTTTTCCTTCAAAAACGATGGAGCAAGTCGGAACGGGCATTCCGGCGTGGAATCGAGGCGTACCGGAAGATCGGCGACACGGCGGGCGTGATCGAAGGTCTCCGCGCGCTTGCCGAAGTGCAAATCCGGCTCGGACATACGGAGGAGGCGGAAACGACGCTGGATGAATCGCACCGGCTCTGCGAAACGATCACCTTGCCCCGGCTGCGACAACGAACGGCGGCGGGCGTGCTGTGCGCGATCGGGATGCTGGACGAATCCCGCGGGTGTTATGACAAGGCGGCCGAACGGTTTCACGAAGCGCTCGATTTGACGAAGGAATTGTATGACAGGGAAATCGAGGCCGAGATTCACCTGTATCTCCGCGATATCGAACAGCAGATCGGCGATCTTCCCGGAGCCGAAAAAAACCTGGCGAAGGCGATCCGGATTTTTGAGGAGCTGCACATGATCGAGAATGCGGCCGAGGGGTACTATCACCTCGCGATCCTGGAGCAGGGGCAAGAGAAGGATATGGTCGCCGGCGAGCATTTTCACAAGGCCCAGACACTGTTCCGCCAGCTCGGCAACCGTCGGCGGACGGATGCGATCGAGCAGATTCTCGAAGAAAGACGGCGTTGCACCGTAAACGGGTACGCGCCGTAATGATGGTTGCCGCCGTTCGAACGATCCGTTTATGTCATTACACAAACAGCAGTTGGTGGTGAGTGAGTGCGGCGGCAGGCAAACTTGACCAAATGTTCGTTTTCATCGCGTTTCCCGTATAACCCCGGAAATTGACTTTTGAACGCCCGCGCGGTAGGATCACGGATATGGAACCACAAGAGATCATCGTAAAATATCAGGATATTCAGCGGCAATTTCACGACGGTCAAATCGACCGGGAAACCTTCGAGTCGGGTTTGCTTGAGATAAAACGGGTGCGCGCCGCGATGAAAGCGGGCTGGGACGCCGCGGGGGAAGACACCTCCGGCGTCCCCGACACGCAGGAACTCCTGCGCGTTCTCGACCAAAAACCGCCGCGTATGGGCAATACGTCCGGCACGCGAAGACCGGTGTTTCAACTGGGTGCGCTTCCCGGAACCGCTCGAAATCCATCGGATACCCATACCGCCGGTTTAGATGTCCATGCCCCCGGTTCGGAGCCTCAAGACGTCCGGCAAAGCGGTGTTTTTCATCGCGGGTTGGATACGCAATCCCTTCGCCTCCAGCCGGGAGAAATCCTCGGCGAATGTTACACACTCGAACGTTCCCTCGGTCACGGTACCCTCGGGGACTGTTGGCGCGCCTATAATCGTTCCACGGATCGGAGCGTGGTGATCAAGTTGCTTCCGCACGAACTCCACCAGGATACCGCTTTCCTGGCCTCGATCCACGGAACGTTCCGATCGGTCGCCTCGTTGCGCGGCAATCATATCCGCCCCCTGTACCGTGTCGCGCTCGACGACGAGTTCGGCCTTTACTTTGTTTCCGCCTTTCTCGACGCGGTTCCGTTGAACGAATATCACGCGGAATATCTCAAAACGTTCGGCGCATTTCCGGTCAACGCGATCCTCCGCGTTTTGTGGCCGGTCGCGATTTCGCTCGATTTGGCACATGCCAGGTCGATCGTCCATCGCGGACTGAAAATGCAGAACATCCTGATCGGACGGAGGTGCGGTGTCCAGGTGACCGATTTCACCATCCCCGAAATGCTTCGCCGCGCCCTCAAGGACCAGCGAGGGGAATCGCAAAACCTTGAGGAGGAAATGCCTTTTCAAGCCCCGGAAATCCATGACGAAAGACGCCATTCCCCGCGTTCGGATCAATACGCGCTCGGTGTCGTCGCCTACCGGCTCCTTTCCGGGCGTTTTCCCTTTTTCGCGAAAACGGAAAAGGAATTGCAGGCCAAAATACAGGAAGAATCGGTTCCCGGCATTGACGCGCAACCGGAAAACGTGAATGACGTTTTTGCCCGGGTGCTGGCACGCAATCCCCAAGACCGCTTCGAAAGCTGTCTCCATTTTCTCAAGGAATTAGCCGAACCAAGCGCGCGCGGTCCCTATTTCATCCGTTCCGGCGGGTTCGTGTCGCGAGGAACCAAGTTCGGCTTGTTGCCCCTGCTTTTAGGCGTCGGCTATCCCAAACCACCCAAATCCGTTGCCGAAGATCGAACAAGTCTTTGGCCTTTTCCGGAAAAAAAGCAGGAACCGGGAGCTTCCTCGGTTGTCAAACACCCGAATGCCGCGGATGGGACGCCGGAACGAACGCCCTCGGTTTCCGAAAGAAGTCATAATAACGACCTTTTCAACGGCCATTCCTATCCTTATCGGAATATCACGACGCGTACCTGGCTCGGGCTCGGCGCCTTGGCTTCCATCGCCGTGGCGGTGGGAACGCTCGCCCTCTTTTTCGACCGGATTCCGGGTGTTCCCCGCGCGGGAACAAACCACCCGTCCGGCGTCGGCCCGGGCGTCGCTTCCGTCCGGCCCGCGAATGAGGGAAGAATCTCAAACGGAAATCCTTCCGGAAATACCCCTGGAAATGCGTCGACACTCCGTCGATCGAACCCGCTGTCCTCGCGAATCGCCGTGGGCGGCGCACCCGACCCCGGAAACACGGTACAATCCGTTTTTACGGAAAACGCTGCTCTTACGGAAAACCCGGCTTTTGGGGCAAGCCCGTCGGAACCGATTGTTCTACCGGACGATACGGACTTTTTAGACGAAATGTCCAAACTGCAAGGACCTTCCGCCGCGAGTATGCTCCAACGCCTTCAAGGAGAAGCGGAGCGAGGAAGCCCGGAAGCCAAGCGAAAATTGGGGGAAATGTATCTTTTAGGAAAAGGGGTCGTGAAAAACGAGGACACCGCTTTTCAATGGTTTCGCGACGCGGCGGAAGCGGGAGACGCATTTTCATTTTTTCAAGTAGGTCGTTGTTACGAATTCGGCGTGGGAACCCGCAAAAATCCCCGGACGGCGGTTCAATGGTACTTGCGGGGAGCCGCGCAAAACGAGCCGATGTCCTTTTATCGACTTGGGTTGTGTTATGAACACGGCGTCGGTGTGGAAGCCAGCGCAATCAAAGCGGTGGACGCCTTTCAAAAGGCGGCCGCCCTTGACCATCGGGAAGCGAAGCGTAAACTGGAGCCGTGAAGGGGAAATCGTTTTCCCGAAAGTTGGTTTTGCGGTATACTGGAGACGCGATGAAAGCGAACATTTGGTCAAGTCCGCCTGCCGCACTCACTCGCCCGCAACTTTTGTGAATGCAAGCATTTACGCAGATCGTTCGAGCGGCAGGCGATTGTTCGCGGGAGGATTGTCATGCCGTTTACGGTATATCTCGGTGATTTTCAATAGATTACGTAGATTGTACTTATGATTTCCGTCGCGATTCTCGGGGCGACCGGCTATACGGCCGTCGAGTTGATTAAAATCCTGTTGAGGCATCCGCACGTACGCATCACGGCCTTAACCAGCCGCGAAGACGGTCGGTCGGTCGATCAGGTTCATCCTTCCCTGGCGGGCCGCTTGTCGCTTTCCCTGGAGAATCTCGCGCCCGCGAAAGTCGCCTGCCGCGCGGAATGCGTCTTTAGTTGCCTGCCGCATTGCGCTTCCGCTAAAATCGTTCCCGAATTGCTTGCTGCCGGCGCCAGGATCATCGATTTCAGCGCCGATTATCGCCTGGACTCGCCCGGCGTGTTTCAAAAATGGTATGGAGAGGACCATCCCGATCCCGGTCGCCTCGGCAACGTTCCGTACGGGTTGCCGGAATTGTTTCGATCCGAAATCCCGGGAGCGACGTTGGTTGCCAATCCCGGTTGTTACCCCACCAGCGCCATTCTGCCGCTCGCCCCGCTGCTCAAAGAGGGAATCATCGCGCCGGAAGATGTGATTCTGGACAGCAAAAGCGGCGTGAGCGGGGCCGGCCGCAAACCCAAGATGACGACACTTTACCCGGAATGTAACGAGAGTTTTGCCGCCTACGGTGTCGGAACCCATCGACATACGCCGGAGATCGACCGCGTTTTGACGCTTTTCGGAGGAAAAGCGACGAACGTGATTTTCACCCCCCATCTGGTCCCGATGGATCGGGGAATACTGACGACCGCTTACCTGCGACCGGGAAAGAGCGGGATCCGCGCGAAGGATGTCATGGATGCGCTTCGCGATTTCTATGCCGCCGAACCGTTCGTTCAGGTGGTCGAGACGCTTCCGGCAACGAAGGATGTCAGCGGCACGAACAATTGCCGGATCACGGCGAGAACCGTCGGCGACCGAATCCTGACGATTTCCGTGATCGACAATCTTGTCAAAGGGGCTTCCGGAGCGGCGGCCCAGAACTTCAACCTGCTCTACGGTTTCGACGAAACCTTGGCGCTGATTTGAAGGGCACTGCTTGGAAGCGACGCCGAACCCCGGATGCGTTTAGCCGGTACACCGGGGATTCCCGCGCCGCGGCTTGGCGGCAGGCCGCCGGATCAGAATCGGCGACCTTGGGCATTCGTTTTCCACGTTCTTGTTCGTGCGTCTTGCGTTCGTCCGGCTACGGGATCAGGTAGACGGCCCCGAGAATGGCCCCGGTTTCAAACACGGCTCCCCGCAAGGAAAGCGGAACCGGGTCGAGCATGTACGGTGCGCAGTTTCCGACCCGGTGATATCCGAGCGTGTAGACGCATTCGTTCGGGGTTTCAAGTCCCATTTTGTACGGGAGAACGGCGATGTCGCCGAGAAACCGGCCGGCGGAAATGACCGGCTGGAGCGTCGGGCAAAGCGAATGCCCGTAACGTTCCGCCTGGACATCCTGGAAATACGCGCCCTTGGTGCAAAGGGCGGCCGCCTTCCATCGATAGCAGGTAAGCGCGAAATGACGCGGCTCGTAGGTTTGATCCACCAACGGACATTCCTTCGGCAGCTCACCGGTTTTGGGCCGGATGTCGCAATTGATATCCTTGATCGAACGGATTCCCGCGTTATCGGGACAAACAATGACTGCNNGGGATCGGATTTCGGCGGCAAGTAGATATCGGGCAACTGGGTCGCCGGCGCGGGTTTTGCAGGCGCGGTCGTCAAACCCGGCTCGGTTGACACTCGGGGCGAATCGGCCGGCGATTGCACGCTCGACGGCATCGGAGCCGACTCCATGCCGGGCACCGAAGTCGGCGGAACGACTTCCC
>DOMV01000062.1:1035-3141 GCA_003509805.1 Planctomycetaceae bacterium | reverse complement strand
AAAGAAGTGATGGCGGGGGAACGTGTCGCGCTGGTAGACACACTTTCTTTCAGAAGCGTCGCAAATTGGCCGTTTTTTTGACCGTACCTCATACCACGTCGGAAGTTACGACGAAATTTGGCCCGGAAAAGCCAGACGGAAACTCGCCGGTCGCGCCCGAACGAGTCTGCCGTCGCGGTCGACTTTCACGCCCGAACGGCGCCCATGAGAGCAAGAAGGCGGATTTTGACGATACTTCAGCGAACGAGTCGCCTTTCTCAAAAACACCTCCCTATATTCGGCACAAACCTCCCATCCTGACATTGCGATAGAGCCGATTTGACGAAAGAGGCGACGTGGCAAAAGGATACGAAAACTGCCGCTCGACGAAAACAACGGCTCGAAAAACAAGGAAAACGGCACTAAAACGTCCCTTCTATTCGTTGTATTTTGCGTATTCGCTACAGTTGTACCAGCATGACGTTTTTCGACCCGGCAACCCGCTGACGCCGCTCAGGCGAACAATGACCGCGCCCGGGACGAAAAGGCCCGATGGTCCGTCCGTGCGGTTCCCTATCGGCTCAACCGCACGGCGGCGTCGCAAGTCCAATCGTACCAATGGAAAATGTGGTGTGCGGTTAAAAACAAACTGTGTCCAGGGGCGTGCGGCGTTCCCTTTGGCCTTCAGAAAACACGATTTTTTCGAAGTACCTATTTTTCAATGGGTTACGACGGCAATAAAATTAACAAACCGAATAACACGCAAGCATAACATTAGGATACGTAATTAACATTCGTGTTTTTGAAGCTGTAATCACTCATTTTGAACGTCGTTTTTTGGACGGGAACCCAACTCGCCCAAATGGTCGACTTCCAGTTGTCTTCCGAAAAACGCCCTATATCATAGGCGAAAACTTGGTCAAAATCGATTCTGGCGAGTCGTGGGGCGGAATCTGCCCGCCCTCCTTAATGTGCAAATTGCGTCTTTATTTTCAGGCGGCGGACTCTGTCGTTGTTTTATAACCAGGCAAACCCGCCACGACCATATCACGCTTTCGCAGTCGGCGCAGTTGAATTAATTGACCGCCCCGGCCGCAGCCGACAGGGCGGTCTGTATATCCCTTTAGGGATATGGGAAGTGTAGCGCCCGCGCTACCGAGAAAATCGCAAAATGTTACTCCGTAGGTAGCGCCTGCGCTACGCCGTTGAAGTAGCGCAGGCGCTACACGGCATCTTGCTTGATCCGGTATCGGCTGACCTCCTTCTGTCCTTCCGGACCGAACAAGCCGCCCTGGGAAACGATTTCGATGACATCCTTTTCGATCAGTTTCTTTATCGCCCGAACGATTGTGCCTCGGCACTTTCCCGTTCGCTTGGCCAGATCGCTCTGGGCGGTCCGGGCAATTCCGTTCTTCGCATCCCGAAACAAGGTCAACAGCACCCGAAACTCCGCATCGGTCAGGTGCCGCTGCTCGAAATCGATCAGTCGGTTGAAAACCATCCAGCGTTCGTGGTATTTCGTACTCTTTTTCTCCGGCGTTTCTTCAACCGACGGTTTGGCGACCGATACTTTGGCCAGTTCGTTCCGCATCCGAATATGCGGCGGTAATTCTTTAGTTTCCATGATTTTCCTTCACTGATCACGAGATGTCAAGAGGTGCAAACGATTGCAATGCCCCGTCGAACAGCAGATTGAAATCCCGCTGTTCGTGGTGTCGCGACTTGAGGTGCTTGATCGGGACGAGCAACTTGCCGTTTTCGTGGGCCTTGCCGAAACAGACGCCGAAGCAATCGTCGGCACCGTATTCGATCTCACCGCTCTCTTTGAAGCTCGACAATGTCAACGTGCCTGCGTCGTAACCTTCCCGACCGGCGGCGCGGTTCAGCGACGACAGGCCGATCACGCAACGCCCNNCGAATCGAGTCCATGACGCGGTTCATTTCGATTCGCAGTTCCTTGTGCTGGCTTTCCAGTCGCAATGGTATTCGTTGCAGATAATCGAGAATGATCAAGTCGCCGCCGTACCCGGCAATGGCTTCGGCCACGATTTTCAGGTCGAAGGGCGGCACGACGAAGGTGATCCGGCGAGCCAAGATTTCAAGCTGCTTGATCCCGGTATCGATCAT
>DOMV01000062.1:0-953 GCA_003509805.1 Planctomycetaceae bacterium | reverse complement strand
GGGATTCAAGGCCAGGGCGTCGACGGCAAGCTGCATCGTCAGGGCCGTCTTGCCGCTGCCGGGCGCGCCGCCGAAGACGAGAATCCGGTTCGGAGCCAATTCGATCCGATTCAATTCGCCGAGTCCGACGTCCCAGATCAGCGGCAACGCACCGGAGTATAAATCCGTGCAAAATTTGCCGAGTGCCTCGATGCCGGGAATAATGTTGCGTGACCCGACCGGCCCGGGAGAAGTGAAGGTCGCAACCGAGGCCGTCTTTTCCAGCATTGCGGAGAGATCAACTTGCGGGACCGGGGGTTTGAAACCCTTGTCCGCCAGCGTCGACGCCGCTTTAGCGAAATCGCCGCCCGCCTCAAGAATCGTGAAAACCTCGAAAGGCGGCGTATTCTTCCCCTGTTCGAACGGCGTGTTCGGTGAAAATGTGTGCAGAAAACCGTTCGACTTCGACAATGTCGTCGAATGCTCCTTGCTCCGATTGCCCGGATGCTTGAGAAACCATTGCTCTTCGGACTCGCGGTCCAGCGTCCAGCCGTTCTTGAGGAGAATTTGCAAAATCGCATGCGGCGTCTGCGGATCGTCGTTGAACAAGTCTCCGGGGCGATCCAAATTCGGCTCAAAGGGCGTCACGATTTCTGAAACGGTTTCTTTCGGCTTCCGGTCTAACGATCTTGCGGCGTCGATCAAAGCATTCCGCTCTTCCTGCGTAATCGTCGGCGGATGGAGCCAACCGCCTTGAACCAGTGTATAGCCGTCCGACGGAGCGACAACGCAAAAACCACCCTCGCCCCGGGTTTCAATAGTCGCTTTCCAGACGTCCTTCCGTTTCTTTTCGTCGAACAGCAGTCGGTAGCAGAGTCCCTGATTCGCTTCGGCTTGATCGCAACGATAAGCGATGTGGTAACCGCCGCTCGGCGTTTGCTCGATCAGGAGCCGATCCAACAATTCTGGGAGGA
>DOMV01000374.1 GCA_003509805.1 Planctomycetaceae bacterium | reverse complement strand
CTGGAAGTGTCCGTGCTCACGGAAAACCAGATGAGCCGATTCAAAACCGCCGAGCCGGAGAAAAAGTGAGCCATGAAAATCGTTTCCAAAGCCGAGCAGCGGGCGCTCGATATGACGCCCATGATCGACCTCTCGTTCCTCTTGATTTCGTTTTTCATGGTGATTATCAATTTCACCGAAGCGGATCAAAACGAGCGGGTCAAGTTGCCCGTCAGCGAACTGGCCAAGCCGCCGGAGAATCCCCCGGCGGAGCCGCTCGTCATCCAAGTCCTCGAAGACGGGAACGGGATTTTCGCCGGGAATGAATACACCCGCGAGGAACTCAAGACGCGGTTGAATACCGAGGTCTCGTTTTTCAAAGCGATGAACATCCGGCTCAAGGATGTGACCATTATTTTGCGTGCCGATGGCAAGTGTTCGACCGGTCACGTTCGCGACATCATTGAGGACTGCCAATCGCTCCGTTTCGAGACCTTCAAGTACAGGGCCAAACAAAAAACCGAATTTCACTAACCGGGAGAGAAGCCGCTTGTTCCCGCTCGCGGCTTCCGCTTCTTTTTTTCACATTTTCCTTCCATGGTTCGTGCCAAAAAATCTCAAAAACTTGAATTGAACATGACCCCGATGATCGACATCGTGTTCATGTTGCTCTCGTTTTTCATCATGACGTTCAAAATCGTCGCCCCGGAGGGCGATTTCAGCGTGAAAATGCCGTTCGGCGGGGCGCCGCCGACGGACAAGATCGACGCCGACGAACCGGTCCGTATCAAGCTGATTGCCAATTCCTCCGGCGACCTGACGAACATCATGGTCGGCGACACGTCGATCGGGGACAATTTCAATCAACTTCGCGCCCGGATCCACAAAATGGCGAACGTCGGCGAGGCGCCGACCAAGGCGAGCGACATGATCGTCGAACTCCAGCCGGACGACAAATTGCGCTACGAATATACGATCGACGCGATTACGGCGATTTCCGGTTTTACGCAAGGCGGACGAACGTATCCCCTGGTGGAGAATATCCGCTTCAACGCCCGACCCAAAGCGAGATAAAAAGCGACCGCCCGCCGACCGCCGGTTTTCCATACGATGCTTGAAACGACGATCCTCCCGCAATTCAGCGACAGCGACGCCTTGGGGCATATCAACTACCAGGCGACCGTCCGCTGGTTCGAAACGGGACGCCTGCCGATTTACCGCATCTTCGTCGGTGATTTCGAAATCGCCGACCGGTTCCTCGCCATGGTCCGCATGGAAGTCGATTATGCCGGCGAAATGCGGCTTGGAAGCGAGGTGACCGTTCGAACGCGTATCACGGAAATCGGACGCTCTTCCTTTCACGTCCGCCAGGAGGCGTTCCAGCAAGGTCGGTGCTGTAGCAGCGGCCACGTCGTTCTCGTCCATTACGATTTGACGACTCGAAAAGCGATTCCCATCACGGATGAATTGCGCGAATCGCTGCGTCGATTCTCAAAAACGGATTGAACAGGAGAACGCCATGGGAAAAATCGAGGGATTCTGGATACGTAATTTCGGCGTGCTCAAACAAATCGGCGTCGGGAGTTGCTTCCTCCAGTTCGCCTACGTGGACGATGACCGGGGATTTGAACCCTTTCCCTTGGGAGCGGCCACGCTTTTCGCGGGCGCGAACGGATCCGGTAAAAGTACGATATTCGACGCATTCATGTTTCTTTCCGACACGATGCGGTACGGCGTCGAGAAAGCCTGCCTGAAGCGAGGCGGTTTCGACGCCATTTACACCCGCGGCGCGGAAGGCCCTCTGTCCATCGGGATCAATTACCGCGTCGAGGGGGAAAGCCAATCATGTACCTATGCGGTCAGCATCCTGCGCGACAAGGCGGGGAAACCGTTTGTTGAAACGGAGATACTCGCTTACCGCGAGGCGCAGGTTCCTTTCCCGATACTCTATGTCCAGAACGGGGCCAAAAGTATCCGCTACTTGTTGCAGGACGAACACCTCTCGACCGCCGATTTGAACAAGATCGAGTTTACGGATTTTCGCCACCTCGGCCTGAGCCGGATCGACGTTCATCCGGCCTACCCGGCGGTACGGCAATTGCGGGATTTGCTTGAAAACTGGTGCATGAGTACGTTTTCGGTCGATATCGGGCGCGGTCTTTCCAAGGCTGCCACGGCACGATTCGTCAATCCACGCGGCGGTTCGCTCGCCGAATTGGTCAAATACATGGCGGAACGTTACCCGGATTCCTTCCAGGGAATACTCGACGGCCTGCTCCCGCGATTGCCTCAAACCTCTTCGATTCGTTTTCAGCGCGGGGAAAACGAGGAGCCCGCCCTGCTGTTTGGTCTCCCGGTCACGCGGCAAAACAACGAACCGACAGTTTCCGCGACACGCATGTCGGACGGTTTTTTGCGTCTCCTGACATACATGCTCCTGATGGAAGAGCCGCTTCCGGCCCCCTTGGTCGGCATCGAGGAACCGGAAAACGGTCTCGATCGTGTCGCTTGCTGGAAATTCGCCGACGAATTGGCCCGCTACGCCTCCGAGGGGAGCCGGCTCGGCATGGGTTCCCAAGTCTTCGTATCGACACACCATCCGGGCATCGCCGACGCCCTGAAGCCGCAACATGTTTGGGTCCTGGAATTGAACGCCGAAGGATACGCGGTCGCCCACCGGGCCTGCGACGACCTCATTCTCCAGAACCTTATCAATCAGGGGCGTGAACTGTCCGCGACTTGGTTCAGCGACTTCTTCGAGAGCAAATTGTAAGAACGGATGTGGCAATTTGTTCAAGATGTTGATATTGGGATGTTTGGTGAAAATGTCGTGGTGTCGCCTTTGAAATCGGGTTTGATACCGAAGGCTGTTGAAATTCCCCGCCGCCGACTTTCGAGAAGCTCGCCCTCGAAAAACAACACCGCGCGGAGAGTAAACGGGTGGTTATACCGCAAACGGCCTGAAACTGTTCCCGCGCACATTCGCCTGCCGCTCGAACGATCCGTTTATGTCATTATACGAAC
>DOMV01000344.1 GCA_003509805.1 Planctomycetaceae bacterium | reverse complement strand
CGCCACGCTCGACGAGTCGCTCGGCGGTATCAAAATTATCAAGAGTTACAACGCGGTAGGTTACGTCAAACAGAAATTTTACGACATCAGCGCCGACCTCGCCCGACTCACGCTCTCGATGGCGCGCCGGCAGCAGTTGGCCTCGCCGATGAGCGAATTTTTGGGCATCGTGGCGGTCGGCGTGGTATTGGTCTTCGGTGGCGCATTGGTTGCGAAGGGCTCGCTCACGGCGGCAAGTTTCATCGCCTTTATCGCGGTCTTCTCGCAGATTACCCGCCCCTTGCGTACCTTCCTCGACCAATTCACCAACATCAATCAGGGTATCGCCGCGGGCGAGCGCATCTTCTCGATTATCGACGCCCAAAGCGACATAACGGATAAACCCGATGCGCGCGAAATGGAGGGACTCAAAGATAAAATCGAACTGCGCGACGTCTGCTTTTCCTACGACGGCAACCGCGAGGTCATAGACGACGTTTCGTTCGACATCCCGCGCGGGCAGACCGTGGCGTTGGTAGGCGCGTCGGGCGGCGGAAAATCGACGATCACGGTAAAAACGGGAGAATGAATTCCCGGCGCACCGAAAATCGCATCAAAGATCATCAAAGATCATTGCGTTTTTCGGGGGAATTTTCCGGCATCCGGACCGGACACCGAATGGAAAACGTCTTGACGACGTCCGATTTTCAACCTGGAGCCAACTAGGTCGTGGTGCGGCAACAAGAGCAAAAAACAAGACAGCAGAAGCGAATGCTTCGCGGCAGTTTGGTGACCGGGATCGGCACTCTTCTGAGCCGGTTTCTCGGCATGTTGCGCGACGCGGCGACGGCGGCGATGCTCGGAATGTCGAGCGGCGGCGTCATGGATGCGTTCGTGTTCGCCTTTCGATTGCCGGAAGTCGCGCGCCGCATGTTCGGCGAAGGTTCGTTTTCCACCAGTTTCATCCCGGTTTTCGCGAAACTTTGGAATGAAGACCGGACCAGGGCCTGGCAACTGTTTACTGTCGCGCTGTGCCGGATTTTCCTGATCCTCACCGCCTTCGTCCTGTTCGGCGAACTGGCCTGTTGGTTGGGCCTGATGCTTTTCGAACCGACGAGCAAAGTCTACCTCGCGGCCCACCTGATGTCGGTCATGTTGCCGTACCTGATCCTGATCTCCCTGGCGGCGATTTGCGCGGCGACGCTCCAGACGCTCGGTTATTTCGCCATCGTCTCGGCAATCCCCATGGTGCTGAATATCATCTGGCTCGCCGGGATACTCGTCGTCGCACCGATGCTGAGCGACGATCCGGCCGGCCGTTGCTACCTGCTGGCCCTTTGCGTCCTCCTGGCCGGCTTCGCGCAATTCCTGATCCAGATTCCCGTGTTGAGACGCCTGGGGGGCCGGTTCGATTTCAACGGGAAAGCGGTCGCCCCGGAAATGCGGACGATGCTTCGCAACATGCTGCCGACCATGTTGGGACTCATGAGCGTGCAGCTCGACATTCTCGCGGCCAGCATACTGGCATGGATCTTTTCGGGACCGCCGGGCGTCCCGATCCGTTGGCTCGGCCGGATCGTCGAATATCCGCTCCACGCCGGTTCGGTCGCGGCCATTTATTACAGCGAACGCCTGTTCGAATTTCCGCAGGGATTGATTGGCATGGCCATCGCGACGGCGATTTATCCGTTGATTAGCCGACATGCGGCGAAAAAGGACTTCCAGGCGATCTCGGACGATCTCGGACTTGCCGTTCGCCTCCAGTTCGCGCTGGGTATTCCCGCCGGAATCGGGCTGATCCTGTTTCGGATTCCCTTGGCACACCTCCTTTACCAGCGCGGCGCATTCACGCCGACGGATACGTTCCGGACGGCCGATATGATTTTCTGGTTCGGCTTCGCCGTCTGGGCCATCTGCACGATCCCCGTCATGGTGCGCGGTTTTTACGCGGTCGGAGACGTGCGAACGCCCCTTCGAATCGCGATCGGATGCGGCTTCCTGAACCTGCTGCTCTGCCTCGCCCTGATCTGGCCACTCCAGGAAGAAGGCATCGCGATCGGCATCGCTTTCTCGGCCATGGTCCAGGCGACGCTGCTGATCAACCGCTATTCGAAAAAACACGGGTTGCTCCGTTTTCGCGACATCGCTTCCCGCGTGGTCGCCGCGCTCGTGTCCTCGCTCTTCATGGCCGTCGCGGTCGCCTTGACGATGAAAGCGATTCCCGGAAACGATTCGATCGCGGATATCCTCCATATCGTCGGCGGCGGAACCGTCGGTCTGTGCGTGTACCTGGTACTTTACCGTATCTTCGGCGGTCGCGAAATCGGCATCTTTTTCCGCGGCAAAGAACGGGAGAGATTCAAACGGTTTTCCCCGAAAAGACGACGCAAACGGAAATGAACATGAAAAACGCCACGGCGCCTTCGTTGCCCCGATTGAACGTTTACGCGCTGCCCGCCCTTCTCGATCCGGCGACGCTTTCGGGAAAACCGGGTGAGGCCGCCGTCGTCATCGACGTTCTCAGGGCGACGACGACGATCATGTACGCCCTGGCCGCCGGGGCGAAGGAGGTCGTTCCCCTCCTTGAAATCGGGGAAACCCTTGAAATGAAACGGGCAAGGATCGCCGCCGGTGAGGAGCCCGAGTCGATTCTCCTGGGCGGGGAACGCGGCGGGACGTTGATCGACGGCTTCGACGCGGGCAATTCCCCGGGGGATTACACGCCGGAACGAGTCGGCGGAAAAACCCTCCTTTTCACGACGACGAACGGGACGAGAGCCATTCATCGCGTACGGAAAGCCGATGTCCTGATTCTTGCCGGTTTCGTCAATGCCGCCGCCGTCGTTCAAACGCTTTTGAATTTCGAGTCGATCCAAATCGTCTGTGCGGGAACCGACGGTCAGTACACGGAAGAGGACATGCTCTTGGCCGGTTGTCTGGTCGAAAGGCTTCACCGATTGTCCGGGGGACGTTACGCCATGAACGTCGAAGCCTGGACGGTACTCGACATTTGGAGCCGGAGTTTTTCCCTCCCGGAAATTCTCGGTGCCGCACCGTTGCCGGAAAAATCGTTGGCCCGGGAATTACGAACGAGCCGTGGCGGCAAAAACCTGTTGGATCTCGGCCTCGACCGCGACATTCGTGCCGCTTCACGAATCGATTCGCTGGCCGATGTCCCCCGGACGTCCCCGCTGCGCGCCGCCGACGGGATCGTCTCGTTTTCCTTCGGAAAACAGGCGGCCGGACGGAACCTTCAACCGGCTTCGACTTGGGAATAAGCCCATTGACAACCGATGTCAAATCGAAGATACTCGGGACAATGCGTCGTGCCGGTCGTACGTTATACCGAAGCCGGTTGAGTCGTTGGTAAACACGGCCCGTTCAACCGCCTGCTTATTCTCCGGGCAGTGTTACCTCCGATGGGCAGGCTTCCGAATCGTCGGCTTCGGGAAATTTTCAAACACTTTCAGCATCACAATCATGTTCACGATGAAAAAAAAACATTTCTATTCGGCGATCGGTATTGTTTCGCTTTTGCTTGTTGAAACAATCGTCTTTGCCCCGGCCGACCTGTTCGCGGGCATAAGAGACCGGGGACGGCAAACACGCCGCCGGGCGGAGCGGATGCCGACGGAAAAAACACGGGGGGTCGCCGAAATGGGAAGTGAAAAAGCGCTGTTCGGTAAAACGGCCGAGGGCGAGGACGTTTTCGTTTACACCCTTGTCAACGGGAACGGAATCACGGTCAAAGTCCTCAACTACGGCGGAATCATTTATTCGTTCGAAGTCCCGGATAAAAACGGGAATCCGGTCAACGTTTCGGCCAATCTCGCCACGATTTCCGAATATGAAAAAGCGAGGCCCTTTTTCGGGGCCCTGGTCGGACGGTACGGCAACCGGATCGCAGACGGCCGCTTCTCACTCGACGGCAACGAATACACGCTGCCGAAAAACGACGGCAAAAACTCGCTCCACGGCGGCGCTCACGGTTTCGATACGAAAATCTGGGAGGTCGAGGAATTTGTGACGAATACGTCCGTCGGGCTCCTTTTGACCTACGTTTCACCGGACGGCGAGGAAGGTTATCCCGGAACGCTTGCCGTGACCGTCCGTTATACCCTGGACCGCGACAATCGCTGGACGATGGACTACGGCGCGGAAACGGACAAGCCCACGGTCCTTAATCTTACAAACCACACGTTTTGGAATCTGGCCGGTTTCGGGGCGACGATCCTTGATCACGAACTGACGCTCGGCGCCGACCGTTATCTGCCGACCGATGAGACGCTGATTCCCACCGGGGAACTCAAGAGTGTGGAAGGAACGCCGTTTGATTTCCGGAGCCCGCACGCCGTCGGCGAACGGATCGGGGAAATCAAAGAACCCTGTTTTGCCGGCGGGTACGACCACTGCATGGTCCTGAAAGAGAAGAAACCGGGCGAAATGAGTTTTTGTGCCAAACTCGTCGATCCGCCGTCGGGCCGCACGATGGAGGTCTGGACATCGGAACCGGGCGTCCAGCTTTACACGGGCAACTTCCTCGACGGTTCACAGGGTGCCTTCGGACACAGCTATGTCAAACACGCCGCTCTCTGCCTGGAAACCCAGCATTACCCGGATTCGCCCAACGAGCCGGATTTCCCGAGCACCGTTCTCCGACCCGGCGAAAAATATCGCCATAAAACGGTTCATACGTTCCGTTGGCAATGAGTCGGCCGTCGATGACGGGGATGCGAAACCCGCAACCGGCCCGCGGTTTTATACTGAAGGCGGTTGAAATTTCCCGAGGCAATTTCCCAAGGCCGATTCCCGGGAAGCCTGCCCACCGGAAACGACACTGCCGAAGGTAAGCAGGCGGATTTGACCAAATGTCCGTTTTCATCGCGTTTCCAGCATACCAACGACTCAACCGGCTTCGGTATAGAGGACACGGATTCGATTGTCCAGGTTCTCCCCTTCCTTCAGGAGATTCATCGCGGCCTGTTGCGCTTTCTGCTTCGTATGGAAAGTCCTGCAATAACCATACAGGCAGAACACGCCTTCCTCAAAGCTGACCCGGAGTTCCCGGACACCACGGCTCGTTATCCGGAGTATCGCCCGTGTGATACGGGAGACCAATTCGTCCGTATTTCTTCCATTGGCTCTCTCGTAATCGGGATAGTGCCTCTCAGGAAGGAGCGGTGAAAGCGCTTCGCGCACGATCTTCCTTTCGAGGACGCTCCTCCTGACTTTCGTAATGACCATGGGATCCTCCTCTCGAAACATGTGGTGGTATCGGAATCGGAACACCGGCAAAACGACCGGCGTTTCCTTGACAACCGAATTCAAAGGGATCCTCGCAGCATTCTCCCGGATCCTGTGACCATTACGATCACGAATACCAACCGATTCCTTCGGAGGGGACGTCGACTTCCTTGTGACGACTCGCCGAACGATTTCCGTTTGATTATCGTTTTGATATCTCGGGCTTTATTCTCCGTCCGGCGGCCACCGATTCTCACCTCATTGTAAAAATCCCGTTTTGTCAAGTCAAGATCAATTTTCAAAGATTATGAGATTGTTTATCAAAATGGGAAAAGGCGGCATTTGCCCATTTTGACACCTTGTATGTTTTCAACAAGAATCAACAATAACGGGTACAAAAATACGTGACACGTCGACGCGCCGGGAGACTCTTGCCCGATACCGTAACAATCGGAACCGTACGGGTTGCGTCGAACTCTGGTCTTCAAAAACCTCCCGGAATGCCGGTTATTCGAAAAATTCGCCTTCCGGAAAAGTGCCGGGGGTTTGCTTTTTATTCGCGATACGGTATAACGGTGTTCTGGATGTAATGTGTGCCGCGAGCGGTTGAGAATTTCCCGAAATCGTGTGCGAGCCGCCATCTTCACCTGTTCACCTTAGGGAGTATCCGGAAATGTCAACACAGAGAATCGATGTCAAAAAAGTCGCCGATATCACCATCGCCGTATGTCGCGACATGAAATTAAACGATGACTTGGTCATCCAGGAATGGGGAGACCAGCTTTTGGCCCTTTTGGACGACAAATCCTGCCGAAAGGTGCTCATCAATTTCGAACGGGTTCTCTTCATGTCGAGTTCGGCGCTCCGGGCAATCATCACGCTCAATAAAAAGGCGAAGGATGTCGCGGCCTTGTTGATTCTCTGCGGGATTGACGACAATATCATGGAAGCGTTTCGGATTACACGGCTGGACACCGTTTTCACGATCAAGAAAACGGAAGACGACGGGATTCGAAGTTTTACGGTTGCAGGTGACGCGAAATAACGGGCCGGTCGCCGTCGTCTTGTTTTTCCGTTCTTTGTTCTCTCTTTTCCCAGAGGTCGTTCCGTGTCGACTGCCGGCTTAAACTGGACTTACGAAACCTCGTTTCCGAGTTCGATAGAGCATGCCCATGCGTTGATCGAGGAAAGTCTTGCCGAACTCCGGCAATTGGCTTGCTGGTCCGATCGGGAAGTTTTCGCCGTCCAGTTGGCACTCGAAGAATCATTTATCAACGCCATCACGCACGGAAACAAATCGGATAAGGGTAAAATGGTCCACTTCGCTCGGCAGGTCACACCGGAGGTGGCCCGGTTCCGTATCGAGGACGAGGGGCCCGGTTTCGAGCCGGCGAATCTGCCCGACCCGACCGATCCGCGATTCATCGACATCGCCTCCGGAAGGGGAGTCCTGCTGATCCGAAGTTTCATGAGCAACGTGGATTACAACGAAAAAGGCAACGCGGTCGTCATGGAAAAAGTCAGGAACAAGGAACAGTAGAAGGTTAAAACGGGTCGAGTTAAAACGAGCTGAATCGTGTGACGTCTACTGAAGACCCTGGATTTGCAGGAGCCGACGATTCGAGAGCCTGCCCTCGAAAAACGACACTGCCCGAAACGACACTGCCCGGAGGGTGAACGGGCGGACCGAGCGGAAAACTGAGCCGGCTTCGGTATACAGTACGAAAAATTACGACCGCGCGTTTTTCGAGGCCGCCAACGAGGATTTCGGGCACGAAATCATCTTTTTCGAAGCCCGGCTCGATCTCCACAGCAGTAAACTCGCCGAGGCGTTCCCGGCTGTATGCACCTTCGTCAGCGACGATTTGAACGACGAGGTACTCCAAAAACTGCATGAAGGCGGAAATATTCCCGGGCTCCCCGATTGGAGCATGGTGCAGCCCAAATAAGTCTCCTTCGGGTGCGTCGCGAACCGGCGTGCGGGGCTTGTATAAAGCGGAAAACATGCGAAAATGGCGGGATGAACATGAATATCTCCGCTCCTTCCCCGACGGCGCAAACCCGCTCGTATTTGATGAAAAAATTCGAGTCGATCGGGATCAATCCGCGCACAAAACTCGGCCAGAATTTCCTGATCGATCTGAATCTTTTACGGATGCTCCACGAATCGGCCGAAATCGACGATCGGGATGTCGTCCTCGAAGTCGGGACCGGGACGGGTTCGCTGACCGGGGCGATGTCCGAAAAAGCCGCCGTGGTGATTACGGTCGAACTGGATAAAATCCTGCATGAACTCGCAAAACAGGAAATGTTCGGTCGGCCCAATATCCGCTTCCTCCAGGGTGATATCCTGCGGAACAAGAGCACCCTCAACGCGGAGGTACTCGCGGCCGTCCGTGAGGAACTCGGTCGGGACCCGGGGCGCCGCTTCAAGCTGGTCGCCAATCTCCCGTACAGTGTCGCGACGCCGTTAATCACGAACCTGCTTGCCGGAGATTGTCCGCCGTGCATGATGTGCGTCACCATCCAGAAAGAGCTTGCCGACCGGATCACGGCCCGACCTGGAACCGCCGATTGGGGTTCGCTCTCGCTCTGGGTCCAATCGCAAGCCCGGGCAAGGACCGTTCGCATCATGCCGCCGAGCGTGTTTTGGCCGCGACCGAAAGTGGATTCGGCCATTGTGCGTTTGACTTTGGACGAGAAAAAGCGTGCAAAAATTCCCGATCTCAAGTTTTACAACGAGTTTTCGCGTGCGATTTTTTTCCACCGGCGAAAATTTCTCCGGGCCGAGCTTTGCAGTGCCTTCAAAACCACGATTCCGAAAGCCCGAATCGACGAGATTATGGACGAAATGGAGTTTGACGCGAATACTCGTGCGGAAACCTTGCCGCTCAAAACAATGCAAAGGCTCTGCGAACTTTGCCGTCTTGAATTGTTGAAACTGCCGGAAAAAGAACGAAAAATTCTGTAACCTTTCAAAATCCAAGCCAAGACGTATTTTTCCCAAGTACAAAAACGCCCACTCTCCTATTCCGCAATCACTGCCGCGTCTTTTCCATCGTGTTG
>DOMV01000215.1:5193-5469 GCA_003509805.1 Planctomycetaceae bacterium | reverse complement strand
TATCCAATTGGGCTACGGAGACAATACCTTTACTGTGTTCCACATAAAAAACGAGCCGAAGAGTTTCCCGAGCGCAGTGTCCTCCTGAACACGGTACCTTTCCGAACACGGTAACGAACTTCCCGAAAACGCGAAAGCACCGCCGACTCAAGTTTTCCGGGGAGAACCATACGAACGGAGAACCATACAAACGGCGATTCTTTTATAACAAAATCTCGCGAAGTTGCAAGCGGGGCCGGCAACGTGCCGTTCGATACCGTAAACGGCATGACAATC
>DOMV01000215.1:4837-5136 GCA_003509805.1 Planctomycetaceae bacterium | reverse complement strand
TCGTTTTCATCACGTTTCCAGTAAAATGGCAAACAGCGATTGGTCGGTCATGGAAATTGTTGCGTGGGCAATGCCGGAACACTCTTGCGGCAGGATATCCGGCAGCAAAGACACGATTTTCGCGGTCGATTCCCGCCCTGTTGCCGTCCGCTTGGGCGGTTTTTCCGACTTTTTCAATGATCTGAGTTGCGCCATCGGTTTGTTGCTTTCACGGGACACGTCGAATCCGGGCGACATGGTCCCGTTGGACGGTTCGGGCATATTGCACGTCTGGCTGGCCGAACATCATGGCGTAAAAA
>DOMV01000215.1:4122-4821 GCA_003509805.1 Planctomycetaceae bacterium | reverse complement strand
ATGCCGCACCAGGTCGTGCCCACCCCGGCGGTCCGGGCCAAAAGCTCAAAGTATGCCAACGCCAATACCGCATCCTCCCGACCGCTATGGGCCCGACTGCCCGGCGAAACAATCAACAGGTGCGGCGCCCCTCGGAAAAAATGATCCGTTCCGTCGCGACGATAAACCGTCGCCGCTTGTCGGAGGAAATCCGTGTCATCAAGGCTTGTCTCTTTTTCGACGGCCGAAACGACTTGCTCCCGTAAACGTTCGATATCCTTGCGGTCGTCGACCACGGAAAACGTCAAGTCGCAATCATTGCAACCGGTCGGGGCATGGGCGATATCGGCGAGCAGGTTTTCGATCACCGCGACGGGAACATTTTCGTGCTTGAATTGACGAACGCTCCGACGACCGCGAACGTACACTTTCATTTGCTCATAGGACGGGAAACTGCCGGATGTGATCGGCAGGCTGTTTTCCGGCTTCAAACCGCAAATGGAAATCGCGCCGGTCGGGCAGACAGCCAAACAGTGTTGGCAACGAATGCACTGTCCCTCCGATGTGCCGGCAATGTTCGGAAGCGAATCTGATCGCTGGATGATATGGACGGGACAATCCTTGACACAGGCATCGCATCGGATGCACTTGTCATCGGCGACGGCAAATTGAAGTTGGGACATTTTTACTGAAGGTTTACTGGAAACGCGGTGAAATTGG
>DOMV01000215.1:0-4066 GCA_003509805.1 Planctomycetaceae bacterium | reverse complement strand
GTTCGAGCGACAAGCGATTGTTCGCGGGAACAATTTCAGGCCGTCGGCGGTATATGCCGCACCAAGGCCGGAAAGCCCGGGCCTTCAGGCAGTGAGACTCGTCCTCTCAGGCGACCTGCTTTTTCCGGTATAAGTAGGGGTTCATGGTCGGATCGTTGTACATCTTGAACTGGTGATAAACCTTCAAGTGTTTGCGCCCGGCGAAGATATCCATGAGTAATTCCTCCAGCGAAGTCGAAAGATCCCGATGCTGTTCGATACACCGGGCCAATCGATCGCTTGCCTTTCGGTGGTGTTCCGGGCTCGCATCTTTTCGGGCGATCTGCTCTTCCATGTGATACATCCGCAAGGCCATGATCGAAAGCCGGTCAATGGCACTCCCCGGCGTTTCGGTATTCAATGTCGCCCCTTCGACCGGGCCGACATCGCCGGCGGTCAACAGGGAAATAATGGCCGAATCCACCAATTCGATATGGTCGTTCCGCTCCTGGTTCAACCGGTCGATATTCCGTTTCACCCGGGCGATCTCTTCATCGGTAACGTCGGGGCTGCGGGCAATATCTTCCTGATGCCAAAGAAGATAATTGCGTTTATGCTGCTCGCAGACAAGCCGGAGAAAGCCTTCGTAGTCGTTTTTCAAATAACCGTTATGCGGATTGGCGTTTTCCCCATTGTCGTCGTGCCAACGAGCAACCATAATCTGTTGCAAAGCAATGAGTTCAGATACGTCGATCATCGTTGAATCTCCTGTTTTAATCATCCGAATCATGGCGATGGCTCCATCCGAGCCGGCGGAAATTCTACTCTCTTTCCTTTTTTGCGGCAAGACGAGTTTATCGGCAGGGTGTCTTCAGCATCGGCCAAGCGAACAACCTATCAATTGGGCGTTGGCAGTCTTTACGCTGGATATAATAGCGAAAGTAAACAAAACAGAAAAAATACGAGTATTGGTTAATCTGCTCATAAAAAGCATTCCGATCATCAGAGTAGGAGTGGGTCGGATCGGTGATCCGGGACCGTTGTATGCGAAAGCGGTGAGTTTTCCGGTCAAATCGCCTGCGTTGTGTCGGTATTTCAACCCAAAAGGTATTGATATGAGCACGGGAACAAAGGCAACCCTTTATCTATCCGTTGTTTTCGCCATCATACTGTCATCCGTCGTTTATTCTTCCCGATACTATGGGGAAAAAACGGCGAAACAGGTGCTCCATGCGCTGGAGTCCTTCGGTAATGAGACCGTCACTCAAGGCCGGGATACGGTCCGTTCCGCTTTGGAAAAATCGGAACAATACAACGGTGCGGGCGAAAAAGCGTTGATCGCTCAAAAGGAATCGGAGTATCGGGACACGGCGGAATCGGTAGCCGGGCTTTTTCATGCGACGCTTGCGGAGGAGTTGAATTCCGCGTCCAATCTTGCGGAGCTGTTGGCGAAAATGCGGTCGGACTTCATTACCCCGCCCGCCGGCGCATCCAAATTATATTCGCCGATCCGTAACGGCTCCCGTCATATACCGAAGCCGGTCGGGTTTTCCGCTCAACCGCCTGTTTACTCTCCGAGCAGTGTTGTTTCCGGTGGGCAGGCTTCCGAATCGTCGGCTTCGGGAAATTTCAAAGGTTTTCAGTATATCAACGTGAGTTTTCAAACGAAAAACCGCTGTGAGCCCGAGGGGGGCCCCGAGGCAACGGACGCAATAACACATCTGCAAGCCGAGGCGTGCCCGGTATTGGGTCATGGCGTTGCGGCGCAACGGGAAACGACGGTTGACGAACCGGAATCGAACGATGTTACGGCCACAATCATAAGTCTGGAGACGATCCGCGAAGCAAAGGGAACCGAGATATTTTTTCCGGAAGCGCCCGTTTATGTGCCGCGGGAAGACATGCACCCGGAAGAATCGCTCTCCGGTGTTGTTTTACAGGAGGAAATGGAACTTCTTTTCCGGGACTTCGAGGAGTTGATCCACGAGGAATCCCTGCATCCCGCTCCCTTGCGAACAGCCGAACAGGGGCTGCCCACCCCCAGGACCGTCGAGGAACGTCCGCAAATCCCGTCGGCTACCGCGCAATATTCTCCGGTAACGGTTATTTCCCCGATACCATCTGAAACCAACGAGACAACGGAAACCACTGTACCGGAAACCGCTGTACCGGAAACCGCTGTACCGGAAACCACTGTACCGGAAACCACTGTACCGGAAACCGCCGTACCGGAAACCGCCGTGCCGGAAACCACTGTGCCGGAAACCACTGTGCCGGAAACCACTGTGCCGGAAACTGCCGTGCCGGAAACCACTGTACCGGAAACCACTGTACCGGAAACCACTGTACCGGAAACCACTGTACCGGAAACCGCCGTACCGGAAACCGCCGTACCGGAAACCGCCGTGCCGGAAACCACTGTGCCGGAAACCGCCGTGCCGGAAACTGCCGTGCCGGAAACTACAGTGGCTCGTGACAGGATTGAGGCGTTGCTCAAAAACCTCTTTCAAATACAAGGCAAAGCGGTCTGGACTGCCTGGGAGCCGGAAGCGTTTGATGACAAAGATATCGCTGACAAAGATATCGCCGACCGGAATTCCGAGCAGGGGCGATTCACACTTCGTGTCGCCAAAGACCGGAAGGGAACATTGACCGCGACGGCGATTCGGTCTGAATTTGACACGAAAGCGATTCGGTCCGGCCAATCCCTGAGCGAACCGCGCGTATCCCAGGATAACGTCCATGTCGTCGGCGTGAGTGCCGCGATCCGAATTCAAGGCAAAAACGTCGGCGTCGCCGGTTATGATCTGCCGATCGCGGCGCTACAGAAATCGGTTGCATCCGTTTTTTCCCGTGCCGGGGGAACATTCGTCCTCGTTTCGCCGGAAGGAACGATCGTCACGCATCCCGAATCGTCGAAAATCGGTAAAAACGCGGTCCGCGAGCTGAAATTGAACATGCCGGGGGATAGTACCAAACAGTCCGCCTGGATCGATACGGCCCTCGGTCCGGCAACGCGGCGCTACGTCGTTCAAACGCCGCTCAAACTCGGTTCGAACGGTTTCGAAAAACCCTGGACCGTTCTGGCCCTTTTCGATTATGAAAAAGGAATCGAAGAGATTACGAAATCGTTCCAAACGATCGCCGGGTCGTCGAACCGGTCGTACAACGAGCTTCAAGGGCAATTCACGAATCTGGAGGAGCGGTTGAAGACGTTCGACCGGTCTGCCGTCGTTGCCGCCCGTTTGCCCGTCCGCCTCCTGTTGTTCGGGGGAATCGCGCTCGGAATCGTCGCGGCTGCCGGTTTCGGTCGCCATGTCCGGGCCAACGAAAAAGAATCGTCCGATCGACAGGAGCAACTCGTCAATCTCCTCAGGGAACCCGTCATGATTACGGACGAATCGGGTAATCTCCGTTTCCTGAACACGGCCGCCCAAGGATTGCTGAAGCGCCCGTCTGCGGAGGCACTCGGAAAGCCGGTCGACGCATTCCGGCAGGATCGAATTCCGATCCGGAAATCCGAAATTCCGGGAACGACGGGAACGGCGGGAAATCCGATTCGAAGCACGGTTCGGACCGACACGCGGCCTGGCTCCCTTTCGTTTTTCCGTATTGGCATGGAGGATTACGAAGTCCTTTGCGAACCGCTTCGCAATTCCCACGGCAAGAATACGGGAACGATCGAGTATTACCGCAATATCAGCAAGGGAAACGAACTCCGCCGGGTCGTCACGAGTATCCGTCATTTCGTCACCCAGGCGAGCGATGCAAGCGGCGAAATCGTCGGGGCGGCCGAAACGTTGGCCCGCGGGGCGCAACAGTCGTCGTACAATATAGAGCAAATCACCGAAAAACTTGCACGGACCAACGAGTTGACGACGACCAACGCGAATAATGCGACCGAGGCGAATCGTTGTACACAGGAAGCCGTCCAGGCCGCCACGCAGGGCCGACAGCGGATGCAGAGCATGGTCGCTTCCATGAACCTGATCTGCGAGAACGCCGACAAAACGAAAAAGGTCATCAAAACGATCGACGACATTGCCTTCCAGACAAACCTGCTCGCGCTCAACGCCGCCGTCGAAGC
>DOMV01000355.1:13076-17108 GCA_003509805.1 Planctomycetaceae bacterium | reverse complement strand
GACCCGGGCCGACGGTTCGCTCGCCGTCTGGGCCGGCAGTATCGCGGTACACATGTTCGACGTCGCCTTTCTGGACCGGATGTCGCGGGAAAAGACGGCGTTACCGGCCCATATCGCGCGGAAAAAGGTTTCCCATGTCGACCCGGTCACCGGCGAACGGGTTTCCCCGGAATCACCGAATGCGATCAAGTTCGAGCAGTTCATTTTCGACCTGCTTCCTTCGGCCGCCAACGCGGTCGTCGTCGAAGTCGACATCCCGAATCATTACGCACCGCTCAAAAACGCCTCGGGCAGTGCGAGCGATTCGCCGGAGTCGGTTCGCGCCGACCTGGTCGCCCTGCATACGTCCTGGCTCCAGGCCGCCGGTTGTACGATTCTTGAAGGAATGCCGGTGGAAATCTCGCCGCTCTTCGCCCTTGATCGTGCCGAAACGGTGGAAAAAGTCGCCCCCCAAACGATCGACCGACCGACGTACTGGCAGTAAAGGAATGCCGATTGCCCGGGGACACAGTCCCCGGCTCGNNAATTAATCAGCGTTTACTTAGTATGCGCCCGCAGGCGATGTTTAAAATTGCGGCCAAGCGATATATCTGATATCATTAGCCGTGTTAAAGAGGTGTTCCCGCATGTATCCGTATGAATTGATTAAAAAATGGTGGAACAGGATTACGACGCCCGTAAAGATCGCGTTTTTTTCCGGCAAGACCCGTTTGGTTCGACAATCACCAATCGTGCTTTGGCGTAAGATGTTTCGCGATCATGCCGATCAACTCCGGGATTCCCTGTCCGGTCGCGGCGGAGATCAGGAAAACGTCCTTGTCGAGTCTCGCTGAAAACAGGTCGCGCACCTCGACGGCCCCGGGAATGTCGGCTTTCGTAATCGCGAGAAATTCCGGCCGTTCTCCCAGCGCGACATCGTAATCGACCAGTTCCTTGCGTATCGTTTCGTAATTCGTCCAGGGATCGCTCCCGTCGGCGGGAGCCGGCTCGACCAGGTGGAGCAGGAAACCGGCCCGTTGGATGTGCCGCAGGAAATCGTGGCCGAGCCCGACCCCTTTGCCGGCTCCCTCGATCAGGCCGGGAATGTCGGCCATGACAAACGAACGGTCCCGGTCGATGGCGACGATTCCCAGATGCGGATGTTTCGTCGTGAACGGATAGGGGGCGATTTCCGGCCGGGCCGCGGAAACCCGGCTCAGGAGCGTGCTTTTCCCGGCGTTCGGTTTGCCGACCAATCCGATGTCGGCGATCATTTTGAGTTCGAGCCGGACATGTCGTCGTTCTCCCTCTTCGCCCGGCGTGGCGACCCGGGGAGCACGGTTGGTCGCTGTTTTGAACCGGGTATTTCCTTTGCCGCCCTTGCCGCCGCGGCACACGGCGACTTCGTCCCCGGCGGTCGCAAGGTCCTTCAAAAGAAAACCGTGTTGTTGATCGATCACGATCGTCCCGACCGGAACGTCGATCAAGAGGTCTTCCGCACCGGCTCCGTGTCGTTTCGCTCCGCTACCGGCCACCCCGTTCGCCGCCTTCCAGCGTTTTTGCTGCGAAAGATGAATCAGGGAACCGACGTTTTCATTGGCGCGAAGAACGATATTCCCGCCGCGACCGCCGTCGCCACCGTCGGGACCGCCGCGCGGCACATATTTTTCCCGGCGAAAACTGACACAGCCGTCGCCTCCTTTACCCGCCTCCAGCTCGATTTCGACTTCGTCGACAAACATGTTACCGTAATGGATCGATTAGCGATCTCCAGGTATACTGGAAACGCGGTGAAATTGGTTGTTTGGTGAAGCCTGCTTGTCGCACTCGCTCGCCACAACATGCTTGTACATATTGGGTTGCACGTTTCGTTCGAGCGACAAGCGATTGTTCGCGAAAACCGTTTCAGGCCGTAGTTTCAGGCCGTTTGCGGTATACAAGAACCGAAAAAAGCCGTGAGCGCACACGGGACCGCGGCGCTCACGGCTAAGAAATCATCGACTGTCGAACGATCAGTTATACTGGAAACGCGATGAAAACGGACATTCGGCCAAGTCTGCCTGCCGCACTCACTCGCCCCCAACTTCTGTTAATATAAGTGTTTACACGGATCGTTCGAGCGGCAAGCGCTTGTGCGCGGGAGGATTATCATGCCGTTTACGGTATACGTGCGACGAGATTCGGATTTTCGGCAACGACGTTGACCCGGCGTCCACCGCGGTCGAATTGGACGAAACCATCGACCAGTGCATAGACGGTAAAGTCGTTTCCGAGCGCAACCCCTTTACCGGGATGAAATTTGGTTCCGACCTGGCGGACGATGATACCGCCGGCGGAGATGGCTTGACCGCCGTAAACCTTGACTCCGCGCCGCTGTCCGTTGGAGTCGCGGCCGTTTCGGCTGGACCCCTGTCCTTTTTTATGAGCCATAAGAATAATCCTTGGAATAACCTCGGGGCTATTGATGCCGCCCGGCCAACCTCAAGTGTCGACAAACACGATTGAATCGAGCCACTGAATCGAGCCGGAGAACGTCGAATAAGACGGCCATTCTACCGGTAGACCCACTCGCAGTCAACCGCCCCCGGCCAACCGTATTTGATTTCCTTGTCGTTGATCATGAATTCGTCGCCCAGTTTCCACCAATTCAGCTTGAGAACACGACGTTCCATCGATCGACCGGTCCCGAGAAGATCGCCCGGCTTGTAAGCGCCCGCCTCACCGAGGGTTTTATCCTGCCAACGGTAGGCGTTGGTGAGACCGCTGATGAAAATGGAGAATTTGGAGATTTTGGGATCGATGTCCATCCACATGGCGACCCCCCAGACCGAGTCACCCGGTTTCAGTGATTTTCTGGCGATACTCACAGTCGTTTCCGGGATGTCCGTCGCCTTAAACCCTTCGCGTTTCATAACAACCGGCATGGCAAGCGGAATAATCCGATCGACATAGGAAACCGGTTTCGTATCGACGACACTCTCGATGGCCCCTGTTTCCGGGTCGGTTTCCGCGCGGGTCTGGACAACCACACGCTCGGCGGCAAGCACGAATTGCGGAACGCACTGGATCGTCAGGCCCAGTTTATCGGTCGGTTTATAGCTGCCTTCCTCCGTGCGAAGGGTCAATGGCCCTTGAAGCTCAATGTTTTCGACAAAATCGGGGTTCTGCACTTCCCGGCAAAATTCACACTGGCAATCTTCGGCGGTCGCGTCATGGATAATCGGAAACGGCATTACCTGATCGACCTCGTTGCCGAGAACGACATCGGTATTTTCGATTTTGTAAAGCAGATACCAGACAAGTTTGCGATCCATCGTTCCTTCCTTGTTCGGAATATCGACCGAAACAATGCGGAGCGGCTTGAAGGAAAACTGCAAACACCAAACCGGTCGGCTATACCGAATGTCCTTGGCCCAGACTTCCTTGAGGTACCGGATATCGTCCTTCAAAACCGGGTCGGGCTCCGGGAGCGAGGCCAGAAGCTCGACGGCGTCATTCCTGTTGGTCACTTCGTTGAAATCGACCCGGGGCGGAATCGTCGTCAAAATTCCGGGGGCCAACGGTCTCTCCGGCGACCGGGCCGGCGCTTGGGCTCGCACTCCGGGCGAGAACGCGGCGAACACCATCGGAAGGAGTAGAAACGGCAACAGGAAAAAAGAGCGCATTCTCATGTCTGGCAACCTGGGTACCGGCTTGTGACGACAAGAACGATCGACTTGTTTCAACCTTCATGCAAACGTTCGACCAATACCGTCGTCAAAACACCGTCGTTTTCCGGATAAGGACGAAAAAGGGCTTCTTCCTGAATGTCGTCATTTCTTCCCCGTCGAAATCATGTTCTCTTTTCCACAAGTAAGAACGCTTACAATCGTTGTATTCCTTCCGACATGCCGGGGACCATTATATCGAAAGCGAAGGGAAAATGTCAATGGAAAAACGATTTATACCGGAAACGGCCCGACAATCCTCCCGCGCACCATCGCCTGCCGCTCGAACGATCCGTTTATGTCATTATACGAACAGCGGTTAGGGGTGGGCAAGTGCGGCAGGCGG
>DOMV01000355.1:11513-12981 GCA_003509805.1 Planctomycetaceae bacterium | reverse complement strand
CGGCTTCGGGAAATTTCAATCGCTCCCGGAATATTCGTTTCACAAGACGCCGATACAGATTACGCAACACGAACAACGCGACCTTTTCGTTGCGGTAAATCGTTTTTTTGCCGTCGTATCGATTCTCGGAGTTAATTTCGACGAAACGATTATTCGATGAAGGACGGGGAGAAGGGAATCCTTTCGGGTTTCCTTCTCCGTTTGGTGAGTTCCGGAGGCAGGCCAGGGACGGTCGGTTGACGGAATACGAACAAGACATCTTCCCGATGTTGTTCGTGTGTTGTTCGGTCGCCGTTCGAAGGGGACGGAGTTGCTTCGCTTCGAGAGGTCTGACTGGGTTGACGATTTCCACTTCGGGTCGGCCCGAAACAACAATTCCAGCCCAAAGGGTTCCCGGTAATAATGCCCGGAACCCTTTTTTTTGGGTCGGGGCGTGTCGACCCGGCGCCCTAGTTCATCTTGAATCCGGCGGCCCGAAACTCCTCATTCGCTTTTTTCGAGAGGAGAAAATGCAGCATTTTCGGGGGTAACGAATAGTCGACCGTGCTGCTCAACGAAAGTATCTCGACGGGGACGACGATGCGCTCGCCGGTGTTCCATTCGAGGAGTTCGAAGGGGAGCGTTTTCGACGCATCTCCCGCCGTGTCTTCTCCAGACCGGCCGTCGCCGGGCCGGTTGCCTCCGCGTCTGTTAGGAGGCCGGTTAAATCGCCGAGCGGCATCCCAAACGATTGCGGCATCGACCTGTCCATGACGGACGGCTTCGACCAATTCCCATTCCGTGTCGTAGAGGAGAATACGGAGTTCATCCGGTTTTCCCCGGTCGTTCTCCCAGGTTTTGACGAGCTGTTCGGCGACTTCGCCCAGTCCGCCGCGGTCCCATTTCATCGCGCCAAGGATTTTTCCCTGAGTTGCAATATCCGACAACGCAAGCAGCCGGTGCGGATTGCCCGACGGAACCAACAGGACGGGCGTCACGTTGCACAGCGGGGTCTTGCCGACGACGCGGCCTCGTTTTTGCATGTAATCCGCCTGACGGGGCGAATCGCACAACCACAGGTCCCCGTATCCGGGCGTTTCGGCCTGCTTGATGAGACGAAGAATTTCGGGGGCGATGCCCTCCGGCGCCGGCACATAGTCCTTGCTCGAAACCACCGTGGATGGGGCTACGGCTGTGGACGAGGAGCCCGATTGCCCCGGTCGGGAGACGGCGTTCTCTTCCCGATCCCGTATTTCGAAGTCGGGCGGCAAATCGCTTTGAAAAAGGATCACCTTTTTGCCCGTCATTACCTGAAAATGTCCGCCCAGGCGTTCCATCGGCTCGACGAAGATTTCCGAGCAATAGACCACAAGGGGTTGCGGTTTTTTCGAACACCCGCCTGAAAGAAGGGCAGCCGACAGGAGGAGAAAGGGAATATGCCGGAAAAACATGGTCGTCACGTTGGTTTATTGATCTTCAGATAAAAAAC
>DOMV01000355.1:8436-11425 GCA_003509805.1 Planctomycetaceae bacterium | reverse complement strand
ACAGCCCGCTCAACCGCCTGTTTCCCTTCGGCAGTGTCGTTTCCGGTAGGCAGGCTCTTTGAAAGTCGGCTTCGGGAAATTTCAAAGGTTTCCAGTATACCGGATATGCCGCAAACGGCCTGAAACGGGGCCGGCGTCGGTCCGTCAGTGTTCCGTGAGGCGTTTGAGCATTTGCTCCGCCTCGGTGCGCAACGGAAAGTTGGTCGGCGTTTCAAGCCCTGATTTCAGGAAAAGAATCGCTTCATCACGTTGACCTTCCCGTTCCAGGACGAGGGCCAGGTAGAAAGCCCCCACCGCTCCGATTTCCCCTTCGTCGAATTTCTCTTCGAGCAGTTTGCGGGCCAAAGGGAAATTCCCGTTGCGCATCGCGACGAGGGCCAGCGAAGCGGCCGCGTCGGCCGAATCCGGAGCGGCCCGGTAATAGTCGTTCGCCAATCGTTGAGCCCGACGCAATTTCAGGGAATCGCCCTGTTCGCACAAGGCGAGAATAAGCCCCGAAAGCGTCATCGGGTCGTTCGGATGAAGCGATTGCACCAGGTTGAAATGTCGTTCCGCTTTCGGGTAATCGTTCGCATACAAGGCCAGAACGCCCTGTAAGCGTTGATACATCGGATTGCGCAGGGACGGATCGGGCGGTTCCGCCGCCGGGTTTGCGCCGTCTGATTTATCGGATTTGTCCGGTTTGTCCGGTTTGTCCGATTGGAGCGATTCGCCGGCGCGATCGGCCAGTTTGCCGGCCGCTTCCAGATCGTTCCATTTGATTTCCAGTTCCGCCGCCTGGATCAACACCTGCGGGTTCTTAGGCTCCTCTTCGAGCGAAAGCGCCAGGTAGGCTTTCGCATCCTCCATCAAACCTTCCTGCTCGTACAGATCGACGATGAGCGGCAGCAGCAATCGCGCGGCGCGTCCGGCGGCGTCCGAATGCGTCGTTCCCTTTCCAATCGAGCCGGCGTCTTCTTTCGCTTGAAACGATTTGCGGAGCGTTTCGATCCCTTTCTCGCGTTCTCCGCCTTTGAATTGGTCGCGGCCCAGCCGTAACAGAAGATCGGTATGTTCGGGCCAATCGGCGATGATCGTCTCAAGCAGCTTTACAGCCTCGGACCAATTCTTTTGGCTTTCGGCGATCGTGACATGGAGAATCCGCGCACGGCCCCGGAGCGTGCGAAACCGCCCGGAAACATCCCCGTTTTCTTTCGTCCCCGCCCTCGCCTCTTTCTCCGCATCGGCCGGATTACCCGTTTTTTCATCGGACTTTTTTTCAATCAACGATTCGGCGTGCTTTAACAGAAGTTGCGCTTCGATGAGACGGCCCTCCTTTGCGGCGATTTCGGCGAGAAGCAGAAACGCTTCGGGGTCGTCGGGATAATCGACCGCTGTTTTTTCGATCCAAAAACGCACCTTGCCGAACCGACCCGGACCGTACGGTTCCCGCGAAAAAGCGGCCGCCGCCTGAAGACCGGCCGGCGCGGTTCCGGGCGAATCTTCCATGGCATCCCGAAAACAACGCGAAGCCGCTTCGATATCGCCCTTTCGGGCCGCCTCGATACCCCGGGTCACCGGATCGGCCTGCGGGTTCCGAAGCGGGCTTTGCGCCGAAAGCAAACCGACTCCCGACAAAACGGCGATGATAATATGCAAAGCACGCATTGGCATCATGGTTCGCTGTATAAAAAATGCACGGATTCAGAGCGCGAAGCGTCAACGAGTGAAGAGTCGAGGATCGTGCCGGTCGCGACATCGATCAGGATCGTTCGTTCGCCGTCCGCGAGAACATGCAACGTGTCGCCTTCCAGTTTTTCAATTTGCCGGAAACGTCCGTCGTGCCGTCGCACCGGCCGGGCGGCGTCAAGTCGCCAAACAAGCTTTCCCTGGCTCGGCACATCGAGGGCGATCAACACATTCCCTTGTTCCGGCTTCCGCGGGTACTTGTCCAACAGCACGTACAACCGTCCATGTCGGGAAAGCATCGGCGTCTCCACGAATTCCGGTACGCCGACGTCGGACGGTTCTTCCTCGTTCGGATATCCCGGTGCGTACCGCTCGCGAAAGAGCAATCCGTCCTCGCTCCAGGCGGGCCTGTTCGACGACGCGTCCATCGCATAAACGGCGTTGCCGTCGGAACGAAAAAGGACCCGCGTTTCTCCGCCGCCCGGGTGGGCGCAGACGCCGCAGGGTGAGCCGAAATGATCGACGGGGGAAGTGCCGAGACCGGTTTCGGCGCCGGGAAAAAACATGACGAGAAAAGACACGAAAGGCAAAGCGATACGTGATATTGTTCGCATGACGGTTCGCATGGGGATACTCCGACGAGGGAGGTGGAAAAAGGAGACCGGATTCCCGATGAAAAACCCCGGTGGTCCCAACACCCCCCGGCGGTTCCAACGCCGGTTCCAACACCGCCGCCGACACGCAGTATACCAGAAGCGTATGCCTTTCGATACCCCCGGAACATAGGAACACAAACACGGACGCGTCGTCGGGAGGCCGGGTTCCCCTCCTTGACGCGAGCCCGGGCCGGGTCTAGAATGTGCTCCTTATGTTGGAACGCCGCGAGGACATCCGTAATATAGCGATCATCGCCCACGTCGATCATGGGAAAACGACCATGGTCGATTGTATGTTGCGCCAGAGCGGGCAGTTTCGTTCAGCCCAGCTTTCGCAGGAACAGATTCTCGACAGCAACGATCTGGAGCGCGAACGCGGAATCACGATCCTGGCCAAAAACATCGCGATCCCGTATAAAGGCGTCAAGATCAACATCATCGACACGCCCGGCCACGCCGATTTCGGGGGCGAAGTCGAGCGGGTTCTCCGAATGGCCGACGGGTGTATCGTACTCGCCGACGCGGCGGAAGGTCCGATGCCCCAGACCCGGTTCGTGCTTTCCAAAGCGCTGGAAGTCGGTCTCAAACCGATCGTCGTCGTCAACAAGATCGACCGGAAAGATGCACGTCCCCGGGAAGTCGTCAATGAAATGTTCGACCTGTTC
>DOMV01000355.1:0-8386 GCA_003509805.1 Planctomycetaceae bacterium | reverse complement strand
GAACGATCGAGCCGCTCATGGACATGATCGTGGAGCGCATTCCCGGTCCCGAGGTCGATATCGGCGCGCCGATGCGCATGTTGGTGACGACCATTGATTGGTCGGAATTCGTCGGCCGCATCGCCGTCGGCAGGGTCCGTGACGGCAGTGTCCGCAAGGGGCAGACGGTCGCGATAACGCAGGCCGACGGTTCCGTCGGAACCGGCAGGATCGCCGTGCTTTACACGTTCAACAACTTGGGCAAAACCGAGGTGCATGAAGTCGATGCCGGTGACATCGCCGCGGTCGTCGGCCTGCCGAACATTGAAATCGGCGACACGATCTGTTCCCCGCAAAACCCGGAGCCGCTTCCCCGGATCAAGGTCGACGAGCCGACGCTTCGCATGACGTTCGGGATCAACAATTCCCCGCTCGGCGGTCGGGAAGGAAAATTCGTGACCAGCCGGCATCTGCGGGACAGGTTGATCCGGGAACTCGAACGCAACGTGGCCCTGCGTGTCGAGCCGATCGAAGGAACGGAACACTTTTCCGTCTCGGGCCGCGGCGTGCTCCATCTTTCCGTATTGATCGAAACNNCTTTCCATCGGCAAGCCGGAAGTCATTTTTCGGACGAACGCCGACGGAAAGGTCGAAGAGCCGTTCGAAACGCTGGTGGTCGAGGTGCCCGATCACCAAACCGGGCCGGTCATGGAAATGGTCGGCGCCCGGCGGGGAGTCGTACAGGAAGTCGCGACCCGGGGCGATTTCACGTTGCTCAAATTTTCGATCCCGGCACGCGGATTGATCGGGCTGCGGACGAAAATGTTGACGGCGACCCAGGGAAATGCCGTCATCAACCATCGTTTTGAAGGGTATCGATTGAAAGAGGATGCGATCCCGAGCCGCCCGAACGGCGTTCTCGTTTCCATGGTTCCCGGAAAAGCGGTCGCTTTTGCGATGGACGGCCTGCAAGCCCGATCCGAGTTGTTCGTCAATCCCGGTGACGTCGTGTACGAGGGAATGATTGTCGGCGAAAACGCCCGGAGCGACGATATGGACGTCAACCCCACGAAAGAGAAAAAGTTGACGAACATGCGGGCGTCCGGAAGCGACCGGAATATCATCTTAAAACCTTCCCGTCGCTTTACTTTGGAAGAGGCCCTGGAGTTCATCGAAGACGACGAGCTCGTCGAAGTGACCCCCACGCGGATTCGATTGAGGAAAATTCTGCTCAAAGAGGTCGATCGACGCCACGCGGCACGGCGGATGAAAAAAGAGGGGTGATCGGACGATAGACTTCCCCGAAGCCGGGAGCCAGCCGGATCCGCCACGGCCCCGTTCTGTTTACGGCTCTGTTTACGGCTCTGTTTACGCCGCCGTTTACAACGGTTTTAGGATTTGTTCCGATTCTAGGAATTTCGCGTCTCTTGTTGCGAAACAATCGTTCCATTTTGCCGGTTTGCCGCTTTTTCTCTCGCCTTGAACGCAAATCCGGTCGAAATGGATGAAAGGGTCGTTCTTGCCCGGAAAAATGTCGCCGATTTCGGAAAGATTGCAAAAAATTGCTTGCCTGTATTACCATTCGGGGTGTATAGTAAACCGAAAACAGTTGTACCGATTCCGGCATACCGCAAACGACCTGATAATCCTCCCGCGCGCAGTCCCGCGCATACCGCCCGCCGCTTGAACGATCCGTTTATGTCATTGTACAAACAGGAGTCTGGGGTGAGTGAGTGCGGCAGGCAGACGTGATTAAATGTTCGTTTTCATCGCGTTTCCGGTATCATTGTCAACTGACAACGGGAGCCGTTTGCCGGACAGTTTGATTTTTACGACACATTCCATTTGTCCATTGTCCATTATTCCGTCAATTTCCCATTACCGTGTCTTCTTCCTCTCCCAACCGGCCCAAACTCGATCCTCCGACGATGGTGAAAAAACGGAGCATCACGTTTCCCGCCCCACCCAGGGTGTCAGACGGAACGTCGCTCGTCGACGCCCCGACCATCGCCCCGGAAGACCTGCCGGCTCCTCATTTTACAAAGCCGTTTACACGGCCGTTGCCGATCAAGACGAGTGAGGAACAACACCCGCTCGCCCATACGCCGGTATCCTTTCCGGATGCCGGAGATGCGCCGGAAGAAACGTCCCCTGGAAAGAAAAAACGAAAACGGGGAGCGTCGAAGAAAACCGGGCAACCGAAATCGTTGTCGCCGCCCCTGTTTCAGGAAACGCCGGACCCCTTGGTCGTCGTCACGACGTTCGAGCCGGCCATGATCGAAACGGTATCCGTCGCGTTGTCGGAGTCGTCCGGCAGGGAATATCCGGCGTTCGAATACGGTTCGACGACCGTTTGCGACACGTTTCAAATGCCCGGCGTATTTACCCCCCGCGAGCCAACAACGACAGAACCGACGACGACAGAGCCGAAGACGACGGGGACATCGGCGACGTCGTCATCCGAACCGATTCACGCGGCCGACGAATCGGATCACGAAACACAGGACGAGTCTTTCCCGGCGATTCCCCGTGCCGTTCTTTTCCCGCGTACAAACCTTTTTCCCGAGGATGAAATCATGCCTGCCAGTCTTGAGATTCCCCATCGTCCGCAATTGCCGCATTCCACGGCGCTCCAACGGCGTTTGTTGGATCGTTTTGAAGCGGAACTCGACAATGATTCGCTCCGTAACGAATCACCCCGTGAAAAGGCAGCCCGCGAAACCGAGAAAAGCCGTATCGCTCCTCCCTCCGTTTCCTTGGCATCCCCGGTGTGTGGGGAACAGGATGACCTCGGGGCGACGGAGTACCAGATGACGGTCAGGGATTTGCGCAAACAATACCCCATGGGAAAGTCGAAAATTTCCGTGCTCAAAGGAGTCGACCTTCATGTCCGCCGCGGCGAGATGCTTTCGATCGTCGGACAAAGCGGCTGCGGAAAAAGTACGCTGCTGCACCTGCTCGGAACGCTCGACGTGCCGGACCACGGGTCGATCCGGTTCGAAGGAAGAAGGATCGACAATCTGTCAGTCGGTCAACGGGATGTGCTTCGCAACCGGTTTATCGGGATGATTTTCCAGTTTTATCACCTCCTGCCGGAATTGACGACGCTCGAAAACGTCCTCGCACCGCTGATGATTCGCGAAAGCGCGCTGGGATATCTCTACCGCCGCCGTCGTTATGTTCGTGCAGCAGGCGCCCTTTTGGAACGGGTCGGGTTGGGCCATCGTCTCAAGCATCGTCCGAGCGAACTTTCCGGTGGAGAAATGCAGCGCGTTTCGATTGCCCGGGCGCTGATCGGCGACCCGAAAATCCTCCTGGCCGACGAGCCGACCGGCAATCTCGACGCGAATTCCGCCCGCGAGATACTCGGTTTGTTGCGGGAATTGAACAGGGAACGCCGCTTGACCATCGTCATGGTTACCCACGATCTTACCATCGCCGGACAGGCCGACCGTACCATCCAACTCATCGACGGCGTCGTGAGCGACCCGGAAAACGGCAGAGCGGGCAACGTCCGGTCGAAAACAGGCTGATCGCAAATAGGCGGATCGAAAAACGCCGGTCGTTCGATTTATCTTTCATCTTATCTTTCATCCATGATGAACGGTTCGACGAACAACGGCTCGTTCAGGTAAAACCGGGTGCGGCGACTGGAACGGCGATAGGGATCGAACTCCATGACCGGACCGAGGTTCGCCGGAGAAGGAAGCGCTTCGGAACGAACGACGACCGTGTCGGTCTGGCGGATCAACTTCCCGTTTTTATCCGTTTCACGCGAGGTCGCGCTCACGATTCCGCCGGGAACCGTCAAACTACATGAGGCCGTCGTCGTTGTCGTCGTTTCACTGTTTTGTCGAACCGTTTGCGTCGTATACGTTTGCTGCGTGCGACTGCGACGGGGTCCGAGAAGAGCCGCCGTATCGACCACATTCATGGTGGTACGACTGAGAATCCTGCCGTTCGGCTCCTCCGGCGTCGGAACGGTGGAACGAATCGTTTCACTTTGCAGGAGATAGGGATAAACGAGGTGCGAATACCAGACGGTCGTTTGCTGCTTCCATTCGGCGTTGGAGGACTCGTATCGCCGAACGTAACAGGGGATCAATTGGAGGCCGATCTGGATTTGCGTGGGAGGAAGCGCGAAAAGTTTTTGATTTTCTATCCTCGGCTGCTGGAGAAAATCGTAATTTTTGTGCTGGGGATTGGCGTCGAAACGTTTCCCGCCCAGCTCGATTGCCACCATTTGTTTCAGCTCGATACCGTTCGTCGTGATGGATTCAAGGATAACGAGTTTTTCGGTGACATTCCGGAATGCTTTTTCCCCTTGAAACGTCAACGTCGTCGTTTGCGTTCGAACCGAAGTACCCGGCGTAAACGTTCCCCAAGGGTGTTGGAGTGCCGAAAGCGGTGGAGCCATCACGGAACCGGAAGTCGGAGCCGGCGTCTGCGAAACCGCCGTGTCCTTTGAGACCGCCGTGTCCTTTGAGACCGGGCCGTCCGTCCCGGAATCCGCAGTCGCCGGAAGGGGCGGTGCAAGCCGGGGCATACCCTGAGCGTACACCTGTTCCAAGAGCGAAATGACAACCACGACGGACAGGAGGCAACAAAATTGACCGATTGTGCAAAATTGTTTTGGAAATACAATCATGACCGTACACTATACTATGCCCCTTCACATCGAGCAACGACATAGTTTCAAATTTACACGGATTTGAGGGAAAAGCAATCACCCAATCGACGCAATTGATCCATTTTCACCTTCTTTGCTGCCGTGTCCGGTACAATCATAACGATTTTGACGGTTGTTGTCCCGATTTTTCAAGACATGGATACATAAGTGCTTGATATAAATCTAATTATGGTTGCTTAGCTCCTGGTGTGCGCCCTTCGTTTTCCGCAAAGCCGGTGTTTTCTGCAAAGCCGGCTGGACCATATATGGGTACGAATGCAGGAATTGTATACCGTAAACGGCATGACAATCCTCCCGCGAACGATCCCGCGCATAACCGCCTGCCGCTCGAACGATCCGCTTCATGCAAGCCCGGAACGAAGCGTAGCGCAGTGACGGGAGACTACGGCAAATCCCCGGTCGCTTCACGTTGTTGCAATCCCGGCTTTTAATGATAAACCCAAAAATGTCCGTTTTCATCGCGGTGACCGCAGAACGGCGATCATCGTCGTTTCGGCCCCGTCACCGTCTACGGTCGGAAAGGACCGGGGCTTGATCCGGCGACAAGAGCAGGGTATCATCAGAAGAACGACCGTTTCCCATGAAAGCCGGTCATGCGGGAGCCGGTATCCGTTCTCCCGTAAGACGATAGAGCCAACCTCGGTGCCTACCATATTTCCAAGCAGACATGCCCAAACGTGCCAACACCTCCGCGCCTGCGAAAAGGGCGGCGGTCAAATTGTCCGTCAAAGATAAAAACACGCTTGCCGCCGTACAAGGAATGGCTGCCGCCGTCACCAGGTCGGTCATGCGGAACCGGGATCCCGAAGTCGAGATTCCGATGCGATCCCTTTCGAATACGCACTACAACGCTTCGAAGCGTATTCTCCAAATGGGAAAAAAGACGACGGCCCGGCCGCTTTTCAATCTCTCCTCGGCGAAAAGTTTCATGCAGACGATGTTGGTCGCCGGCGGGACGAAGCGATTGATCGAACAGGGAAAATCGCTGAGCATTCGTGGACTTTACTACATGCTCAAACACAAGATCAAGCCGACGAACGAGGTTACGTTCGAAAACCAGACCGACAGCGACGCGATCGTCGAGGATGTCGAAGTCATGCTCGGCTGCCTGCGGGAAGAAATGCACCTGTACGCCGATTTGCGGGGCGGCATGGTCGGAGACATCCAATTCGTCGACAGCGGCGACCTGATCGATTGCAGCCGGCTCGGCAGCGGCGGTTACCAGATTCCGTCAATCGTCGAACCGGAGGTGATCCGGTTCCGTAACACTTCCGCCAAATTCATCCTGCATGTCGAAAAAGGCACGGTGTGGCAACGGTTTAACGAAGATAAATTCTGGAAAAAAAACAACTGCCTGCTGACGCACGGAGCGGGTCAGCCTTCGCGCGGCGTCCGGCGAATGTTGCACCGACTGCATCATGAACTCCGGCTTCCCGTGTATTGCCTGCTCGACAACGACCCGTGGGGATATTATATATACAGCGTCATCAAGCAGGGATCGATGAATCTGGCGTTCGAATCGCAGCGGATGGCCATTCCCGACGCGAAATTCCTGGGCGTGCGCAGCGAGGACTTCAAACGTTGCGGTCTCGCGGACAGCGTCATCATCGGCCTCACCGATTCCGACCGGAAGCGGGCCCGGCAGATTGCCGAGTACCCGTGGTTCGTCAAAAAGAAGGATTGGCAAAAAGAGATCCAACTCATGCTCGACAACGGTTTCAAGCTCGAAGTCGAGGCCCTCATCAGCCGCGATATCAGCTACGTCACCGAAGAGTACGTTCCCGAGCGTCTCCGGGAAGGCCGGTTTCTCGATTAGCCGTCCTCCCCGTCTCGGCTTCGTTCCCGGGAGGCGTGCAAGAACACGAGCCGGGGACTGTGTCCCCGAATGCAAACGGGCAAACCTTTCAATCGGTTCACGCTCTTGACTCACGCTCTTGACAACCGCGCGCCGGGCTGCGACAATCCGGAGGTGTACGGTTGTCGTGTGTCCGAATTTCCCCTTCATCAGCGAGTGAGATTATCATGGCCCGAATGAATCGTCGACGTTTTCTTGAGGATTCCCTGTTGGCGCTGACCGCCGTGAGTGCCGCTTCCCGGGGTTTCGGTTCCGCGACGTCGTTGTTCGCACAGGACGAACATGTGGAAACGGCAACCTCGCCCAACGAAAAACTCGGCCTCGCGATCATTGGCGGCGGCAGCCGGGGCGGCGATCACATCAAAGGCTTCCTCGACGACAAACGTTCCACGATCCTGTACATTTGCGATCCCGATCCGTCCCGGGAAGATGCCCGACTCGACAGGATCGCCGAAATGCAGGGTGGCCTGCGCCCGAAATTCGTGACCGACATGCGAAAGGCGTTCGAAGACCCCGCCGTGGATATCGTCAGTTGCGCGACGACGAACCATTGGCATGCGCTGTGTTGTCTTTGGGCGCTCGAACATGGCAAGCATTGTTATCTCGAAAAACCGGTCAGCCACAACATGCACGAAGGGTTCGCGCTGGAAGCCGCCGTTAAAAAGTACGGAAAAATCGTCCAAGCGGGGACCCAATGCCGTTCGGGCAAAGCGTGCATCGACGCCGCCCGGTTTATCCGGGACGGCGGCATCGGCAACGTCGATTTCGCCCGGGGGTTGTGTTATAAGCGGCGTAAAGCGATCGGCGCGAAGGGAGATTATCCGATTCCCGAGGGTGTCGATTACGACCTTTGGAGCGGCCCGGCCCGGATGTTGCCGGTGACGCGCAGGAATTTTCATTACGACTGGCATTGGCAGCGCGAGTACGGGAACGGCGACCTCGGCAACCAGGGCCCGCATCAGACCGACATCGCCCGTTGGTTTCTCGATCTCGACCGGTACCCGAATTCCGTCATTTCCTACGGCGGTCGGCTCGGTTACCAGGCCCAGATGAAAGACGACGGTTATGTCGATGCCGGCGATACGGCCAACACCGAAGTATCGATCTACGATTTCGGCGACAAGTGTATCGTTTTCGAAACCCGGGGACTGGAGACGAAGCCCTGCACCGTTCCCGGATTTGACGCGATCGGCGACGGGCTTGGCGACGGGATTGGCACCGCGATCGGTACCGGGGTCGGCGTCATCGCCTACGGCAGCGAAGGATATCTCGTGCAAAGCCGGCTCGACCGCCAGGTGTACGATTATTGTGCCGCCTATGACATGGAGGGCAACCTGGTCAAGGAATTCGTCGGGGGCGACAATCACTACGGCAATTTCGTCGATGCCGTCCTGGCCGACGACGCTTCGATCCTGAACGCCCCGATCCGGGTCGGCGCGATCTCGGCCGCCCTGAGCCACATGGGTAACATCTCCTATTATCTCGGCGAAAACAACAAGGTTCCCGTTTCGGAGTTGGAAACCGCGCTCAAGGAGATCAAGAGCCTCGATCCCGAAAACAACTCGGGAACGCTGGAGCGGACCGTCGAGCACCTGAAGGCAAACGGCGTCGACCTGGACAAATACCCGCTTTCGCTGGGCCCGCTCCTGACGTTTGATTCCGAAAAGAAAACCTTTGCCGATCCCGCCGCCCAAAAACTCGCAACCCGGGAATATCGTGACGGATACGCGGTCGAATGAAAGATGACGTTGGAATTGGTAGTTGACAGTGGCGTTGTCGCACAACTACAAAATCATCGCAACATTCTCATGTTAAAGTAGATATGCAAATTTTTGACGACAAGGGAATTTTATTATCGCACG
>DOMV01000225.1:9752-10106 GCA_003509805.1 Planctomycetaceae bacterium | reverse complement strand
GCCGCGGGTTGTTCCGCCGGTTGCTCGGATGAAGGTTCTCCTACCGGCTGTTGCTCCGCTGAGACAGGCAGATCCGTCGGCGCCGGATACTGGGCGGACATCGGTGCGATATAATGGAGCGTAAACGCAACAATCAGTGCCGCTAACAGATAGGAGAAACTCCGTTTCATGGTCTTCAGATTAAGTGAGGTGTCGAGAAACTATCAAAAACGTACGATTCACTCGTAAAAAAACAACGTATACGCCGAAGCCGGGTACGAGCCGTACGGGCTGTATGCTCACAACGCTGCGTATGGTCGCTCGCAATGGATACCGTAAACTGCATGACAACCCTCCCGCGCACAATCGCCCGCC
>DOMV01000225.1:8882-9713 GCA_003509805.1 Planctomycetaceae bacterium | reverse complement strand
TTCATCGCGTTTCCGGTATAAACGACCATCCTTCGCGTGGTGTTGCTTCCGGTGAGCATCCCCGGATTTCAGGATTCCTTTTTTTCTTCGGTAATCACACCGGCGACGGCGTCGAGAAGAAGTTCTATTTTCGTGTTGTTGCCGTCATCGACTTTAACGACGATCCTTCCTTTTTCCCTGTCGATGGAATGAACGGTTCCCACGATTCCGCCGACCGTGTAAATCTTGACATGCTTATCGAGCGATTCAAGCAGTTTCCGGCGTTGGTCCTGTTCCCGCTTGCCGGGCCGCATGAACAGGAGCCAAACAAGCAGCAGTAGCGGAATAAGGAATATCAGGTATTGCATCCCGTTGTTCTCAGACGCCGCCGGAGTGGGAACCTGATCCGCTTGCGCGAAAAACAAGGGAAGCATCGCGAAAAAGTCCATGAAAACCATGAGATTGAATTTCGATTGTCAGTACGTAAGGACAAGGGGCCGGGCTCCAGAGTTGCACCGGGCGGCGCAGCCGTCGGTTTTTCCCACGCAATGTTCAGCCTGAAGACCGATAGATCATAATCCGCCAATCTTAAACTGCTTTGGGCCTCTCGACAAGACGGGGGATCCGATTCCGTGCGGATTCCAGCAATTTTTTCGATAATTCCGTGTAAAAGCCGCATGAATATCGGGATTTCCCACGCTCAAACGGAAAAAAGAGCGAAAGAAAACCTGAAAGCAAGCCTGGTCGAACAAGCGAGGGGGCATCACCCCCAAAACAATGGCGGCTCGCCACAATCGGCGGCTTGGGCGTATTGCGCTGTTGAAAATTTAAGATATACTGGAAACGCGATGA
>DOMV01000225.1:0-8774 GCA_003509805.1 Planctomycetaceae bacterium | reverse complement strand
TACTTCCGATGGGCAGGCTCCCGAATCGTCGGTTTCGGGAAATTTCAAAGGTTTTCAGTACAGATATTCAGAGGTCTATCGTCTTTTTTTCAAGGTCGTTTCCGGAGGGTCTTACCAGTAGTAAGCCCGATAAGGAACCCTGTAACCGTATGGCGGAAGAGCCCTGACGATGGGGCGGTGAACATGGCGGCGGACAACGGGAGGTGCGACAACTACCGGAGGCGCGACGACGACCCGGGCCGGCCGGTAATACGGAGCACGAACGACCACCGGTCGGCCGACATTGACGTCGACGTAAACCTGTGCCGAAGCCATGGAGGTGAAACCGCAAAAGATCGACACGAAAAGAAGGATGCAAAGGATACTGGCGATTCGGATACGGGCGATTCTCATGGACTTTTTCCTTTTGTTCGAGGTTGACGAGCCGACGGCGTGCGCCGGCTGGCATAAACTTTGACGATTGTGCCAATTGTACCATAAATCATGGTTTCACCAAGTACCGGCACGTTTTTTCGGAAAAGACATGTCGAAAACGAAGGCCAAGAGCAGGGGATAAAGTATTTCGGTTTGCCCGAATGAAAAAACGGACCACAGCGAACAGGTGGTCGCGATCAGGACGGTCAGGTAGAAACCGAAATCGCTCCACGGTGGAAAAATCGTCCCGGTCTGAAACAACAGGATGGTCGACAAACCGACAAACAGGGCGAGTCCCACGAATCCCCATTGAACCAACACCATCGTATATTCACAGTGCGAATCATGCACCCCGCGGATGTCGGCAAAACGTTCATAAGCGATCTCGGCTCCTCCCGTCCCGAATCCCAACACGGGCCGTTCCGCCGTAATGCGAAGGGCATCGAAAAAAAGCCGTATCCGGGTCCCGCTCGAATTTTTTTTAGCGATTTGCTCCAATTCCGCACCAGGTTCGTACAACGTTTCAAGCGTAAACCACTCGCGTCGCACCGCATCGGCTCGTTCCCGCAGGATCGGGGAACTGCAATAGATACACGGCACCAGGACCAGGGGCGTGAGAATGGAAACGGGAACACCCCGCAATCCCCATGTACGAATCGGGAAACAGGCCGCCATCATGACAAGGCATACCGCGGCCGTCCTGCTTCTCGTTGCATAAATCAAGTAGTAGACAATCGTCGCAACAAGCATCCAACGAAGCAGATAGAACGATTTCGCCTCCCAATCCGTTTTATTCGCCCTCCGGTGCCACAATCGCGTGCAACGTAGATGGGCGGCCCGATTGATGATTTTGCGAAACCATCGGGGATACAGGCACGCAAAACCAACGGCCCGGCGTGAAGGATAGGGCAGAAGGACACAACCGAGCAGCCAAAGGACGGCCAGACTCGCGTTCGCTTCGTAAGCCGAGTATCTCTCGTAAGATACCGCGCAAATCCCGGTTTCTCCCAAGCCAAGCGGCGCCAGTATCCGCCACAGGTTTGCAAGGAGGAAAAAAAAGATCATGCCGATATTGAAACAGGCAATGGCGGCATACTTTTGATTTCGATGGCTCAACAGCGTCGCGACGATCGGCAACAACCAAAGCCCGTTGTAAGAAAACCAGCGACGGAAGGCGGTTCCCCACGGGGCGACGCTCCAAAAGACGCCGAGAAACTGGATGCCCAGGAAGATCAACAGGACGATGCACAGCGGGTTGCGTCCCAACCGTTCGCGGCGTTTCCACCAGCAGCCGGAGAAAATCCATGTGAACAGGAGGAGCACCTTGAGAATTTCCGCCCCGGACTTTGAAAAAGCGGGCATGACCAGCAGGAGAATGGCGCAACTCAGCGCCGCCGTCTCGAAACGCAGCGTCATCGTCTCGAAACGTGAAGCCGGTGTTTCGAAACGCAGAGCGGTCTCCGGCCGTCGTTCACAGTGAAAAACCCGATCACCCGGGCCGGGCCGGTCCGAAACGGCCTGATGTGTTAGGGACGAATCAGACGGCATCACATTCCCGTTCATCCAGGTAAGCGTCGATTCCTTTCGCACAGCGGAGCGATTCGGTCCGTCGCGTTTCCTCCAGAATCGCCCTGTTGACCTCCAGCATTTCCCGGGACCGTTCCTCGTGGTACAGGTGATAGGAAAGGGCCTGAAAGCGGATATTCCGGCGTCGGATGCCGCGATGGGTCATGCGGGCGATGAATTCGACGTCTTCGGCTCCCCAGCCGACGAATGCTTCGTTAAAACCGTTGACCGCGAGGACGTCGGCCCTCCAAAAAGCGAGGTTGCTCCCGTTGACCGATTTTTGATTGCCTTTCCAGAAGCGGCTGAGCAGGGGGAAATAAATCGTATTTTTGCGCCGCGTGACGCCGCCGCCCCAGAAACCGATCCGGGTATCCCCGGTTCGGAAAATCTCCCCGGATTTTTCCGGCGTCAAATGCGTTCGCGTACCTTGGACCCAGAAGCCCGGTGTGGCGTTTCGGAGGTGGTCTTCGCAAAATTTCCGGTGCAACAGCAGGTCCCCGTCGATCATGATGATGTATTCGCCGCACGACCGGGCGATTCCACGGTTGCGCGACGTCGCCAAACGAAACCCCTCGTCCGGCTGCCATGAATGAATCACGGGAATCGGGGATTTTTGCCGATAGGCGCCGATCAACGCGGCCGTATCCTCCCGGGAACCGTCGTCTGCGATGATGATCTCATCCGGTAAACGAGTTTGTTCGAGTACCGTTTGCAAGCACAGTCCCAGCGCTTCCTTCCAGTTGTATGTCGTGATGATCAACGAGATTTTCATAGCCGAATCCCCGGTTCCGGGATCGATCAAAAAGCCGGAAGAACGGTCCATTCCGGGGGGATGATGTCCACCGGTATCCATTCGGGTTTGAGGAACCACGGATGAGGCACGACGACCTTTTTTTCGGGACGCGGATTCAACCAGGCTCCCCACCAACTGAAGGAACTGTTTGCCGTGATATGGTTTCGACACGCGCTCATCAAGAGGATGTCGCAATAAGTTTTCTTGCCGGTGTTTCCTTCGACGAACGTAACCGGATGCTCGAAACGCAAATTTCGGCGCACCCAGTCATGATCGTCCGAAAAGACGTAAAAATGCGGATTGCCGATCCACTCGGCCATGCGGCGCATCGCGTTATGGTAGTAATCGGTCAGCGGCACCCCGAAGGTTGCCTGGTATTTCGGCGAGAAATAATCTCCGCGGCGCACATGCAAACTCACGGAAGGACATTCGGCGGCCCGGCAGGCAAGCTCCGCGTTCGCCCCTTCGAGCGGTACCCGGGGGGTCAGGTTTCGTCGAATCGTGTCGGCGATGCTTTCGAAATTGCGGGCCGACTGGTAATAACCGTCAAAATAATAATCCTCCGTTCCGGGATCGATCGACAGGGCGTTCAACTCGTCCGGCGTCAAATTCGTGATGAAGTGCGAGGCCCCTTCACGGATGTCGCGACCGGTAAACAATTTGACGAGACGCACCCACTGTGTTTTTCTTCGCTCAAGCCGCCGGGCGATCTTCGGGGCCACCGTTTCGGCTTCGATATTGAATGCGTGGATCCCGATCTCCCGGTGGGAACCGGCCCGTCGCGTATCGATTAAAAAGGGGCAACCGAAGCGATGCGCAAGCGCTTTTCCCATCGCATATTGAAACAACTGGTTTCCAAGTCCCGCATGAATTTTGACGACGATCATGGTACTATCGGTATGGTACTACCGGCATGGTGCTACCGGCAAAGCATTTTGTAAAGCCGCTCAAACTCATCGTTCGAGGAGAACGGGATCGTGATTTTGCCTTTTCCTTTGCCGTCGGTCAGCGAAAGTTTGACTTTCGTGCCGAGGCGATTGCGGAACTCCTGCTCCAACGCCTCCAAATGGACGCTTTTTTCCGGCGTCTTTTTCTCCGGTCCCGGACGTTCGCCGCCGAACTCGGCTCCCCGTTCGTTCCATTCCGCGATTTCCTTGACGAATTGTTCCGTTTGGCGGACACTCCAACCTTCCCGGGCGATTCGTTTGGAAATGTCGATTTGTTGCGGCGCCGGCAGGGAAAGCAGTGCCCGGACGTGGCCGAAACTGACGAGTCCCTGGTTGAGCGCAGCTTGTATTTCGGGGGGCAGTTCAAGGAGTCGCAACAGGTTGGAAACCGACGAACGATCGATTTCCAGCCGCTTGGCCAATTCCTCATGCGTTCCGCCGTACACGTCGAGGTACCGGGCGAACGCGTTGGCTTTCTCGATCGCGTTCAGATCGACCCGTTGCAGGTTTTCGGTGAGCGCCAGTTCGGCCATCTGCCGATCGTCGACGTTCAAAACATGTACGGGAATTTCGGTCCAGGCGGCGCGGAGGGCTGCGCGAAAACGGCGTTCTCCGGCAATCAATTGGTAACGGTCGCCGGTTTTCCGCACGACCAGCGGCTGAAGCATTCCGTGCGTTTGCAGGCTTTCGGCGAGGGAATCAAGTTCCGCGTCCGCGAACTCTTTACGGGGCTGGTACGGATTGACGTCGACGAGCATGATGTCGATCCGTCCCGGAGCGCGATGGGCCAGGGATTGCTGGAGAGCCCATTCCGGATCGTCCGAACGGTGTACCCCTTTCAGCGTGGGAGCGTAGGCCGTTTCATAATTACCCGAATCGCTTTTCTGTTCGCTCGCCGCGACTTTTCCCAGGAGCGCTTCCAAACCGCGTCCCAATCGTTTTTCCCGTGTCATGGTATTCGTCTCTCTGTCATTATACCGTAAACGGCATGATAATCGGCATGATAAACAGCATGATAATCCTCCCGCGAAACAATCGCTTGCCGCTCGGACGATCCGCGTAAATTCTTACATTAACAAAAGTTGGGGCCGATGGAGTACGGCAGGCGGACTTGGCCGAAAGTCCGTTTTCATCGCGTCTCCGGTATACGTTCTCCGTCGTGCGTTCCCATTGCCGGTTTGAAAAAACGGCCCGTCGAACGAAAGCGACGGGAGGCATGAACGGTTTCAAGCCGCACGTTTTGTAATGCGTTCCATGGAAAGGTGTTTTTCCGCTTCGCGTTCCCCGCGTAACGCGACGCATTCTTCGGAAAGCCGGCAGACGATATCACTCAATTCACGGACACGGAGATGCATGACATGATCGCCCTTCATTTTTTTACGGAACAGGACCGCTTTGAGGCGCCGTTCGATCGGGCGGACAAGCCCGCGAATCAGCGTCCTGGCGACATTGAACACTTTGGCGGGCATCGACATCCCCATCAACTCGTAGAGATCGTTCCGGGTGGTCGTACGGAGCGTCTTGTCGTTTTGAAGAAAACGGATATCCTCTTCGGTAAAAGCCGCACGGATTTTTGCGGCGAAGTGTCGGGGAAGCAACCCGAGGCGGTTTCGATAAGGCGGTCCGCACAAGGCTCCGAACGTCTGGACGCGGGTACGGACGTAAAAATCTTTCATCCAGCCGGTGAAAAGTCCTTTTTCGACGAGAAAATCGCGAATGACGTCGAAAATCGCGATCATGTCCAGGTGCCGGTGGTTCTTGACGGCGCTGATCGAGCCGGGATGGCGTTGATAATGATACAGTCTTTCCGGCAATACGGCGATCCGTTCGACGCTCACCAGCATCATCCAGTGGAAACTGAGATCCTCGAAGACCAAACCTTCCGGAAAAACGATCCCGTTGTCGAGAAAACAGCTTGTTTTCAACAGTTTACACCACGGGTACGTATATTCCAGGCCGACCTTTTCGAACCGGTCCTCAAGCGTATCGAAAACGCCGATCGGCAGGCAATCCAGGTTTTTATTGGTTTTTGTATAAACCGACCCGTCGTGCCGGATGTCGTGGTAAAACACGACCATGTCGGCCTGTGTTTCTTCGGCCCTGTAATAGGTTTTGCGAGCGACTTCGAGATCGACGATGTCATCGGAATCGACGAAAAGCGTGTATTTTCCACGAATATGCGGAAAAGCCGCATTCCGGGCCGAGGAAATACCGCCGTTCGTTTTGTCGATGATGAAAATGCGTCCGTCTTTCGCTTCATATTCGCGCAGAATCGACAACGATTCGTCGCTCGAACCGTCGTTCACGCAAATGATCTGGATATCGGTCAACGTCTGGTGGACAATGGCATCCATGCACGCGCGCAGGTACTTGGCCACGTTATAAACGGGGACGACGACGGTCACTTTTGGGGAACTCTGTGCGGACATGTGTTTCAATCGGTAAATTTTTATCTGAAATTTCGCCGGCCCGCGCTTCTCACTATACTTCTTTCGGGCGTCCAAGCGACTCCATGAACAGCCCGCCGCACGATACACGGGCGACAATCATAGGCCAATCTTGAATTTTAATCAAGAGGAGTTTGCCGCGATTTTGCGCCGGGCGGTTTTGACGAGGGTATGACATAACCATTGCCCAGGCACTCTATTTCAGCTATTCTGCGCAGATACTCACCGTTTCCCACGCATGAAAGCGCCAGGGTTGGAGACGGGTTTTTCGAAGACGATTTGGCCCTCGTTGTTCACGATGAGAATCTCGTGCGGACCGTCACCGGTTACGGTCACGACGCTGTCTTTGTCGACATTGACTTCCTGGAAATGCGAAAAGCCGCGAATGGTTCCCCGGAACCCCTTGAAATTCAAGGTGTTTCCGTCCGTTTGCCATGTCGGGCGGTTGTTGCCGTGCAGCGTGATCGTTGCAAGATCGGGTGAACCGGAAAGCGTGATCGTATTTCCGGTCGCCCGACCGCTCTTCGGTTCATGGACATAACCGGCATAGACGACATCGTCCCGGGCCTTGATCGCTCCCCCGGAAATCACAACCGTGTTGTCGCACGCATCACCGCGGAAAGCACGGCCACCATAGACGTTTCCCCGGATCGTACCGCCGGAGATTTCAACCGAATTTCCGGTGGCCGAACCTTCCGAATCCAGAACGAAACCGCCGGAAACATGCCCCTCGATTTCGACGTCACCTGAAATCCGGACGCTGTTTTCCATCGCCGAATTCGTTTTTTTCTCCCTGTTTGTCTCGCCTTTCCCGGCTGTTTCCCGTCGCGCGCCGCCGACAAAATGGGCGAAGCCGCCGGCGACGCCCATTCCGATTTTCCCCCCGGAAACCGTCACCCGGTTGTTTCGTGCGATCCCGACTCCGCTGACACCGCCGCCGTTGACGAATCCGAGAAGTTCGCCGCCGGTCACTTCCACCCGGTTTCCCGTTGCGCTGCCGTCCGCATCGGCGTCGCCGCCGTACACATCGCCGACCACCCTGCCGCCGGATATCACGACGACGTTCTCTTCCAAGTCGCCGTCTTTCGTTTGACCGCCGCAAAGTTTTCCGATGGCGCCGTCGGCCGCGACCCCGCCGGAGAAGACGACCCGATTTTTCCCGACATCGCCCCGGAGTGCAAAACNNGAAACTGCGCGACGTGGCCGTTTTGGAACGCCAATGTGTTCTTCTCGCTTGTTCCGGATCGGGCAAACCCGGCATACGCCGAATCGGGATCGGGCACGTTTTCACCGGGAACGTAATCAATGAGAACCCGGTTTCCGCCGGCATGGGGGGCGTCACGGCTTCCGGGATACAAGGCTTGGCCGTCTTCGACCGGATCGCCCTTGAGCGGTTCTCCCGGATAGGCTATTTCCACCCCATACGCCAAGGGCGTGAAAAACACGAACAGGATGCCGAGCGTGAACGTCTTCATGAGCCACTCCGTACCGATCTTCAGGCGGGAAACCGGCGAAACGTTTCGTTCCGTCGATGCGGCAGGTCGATATGTCGGGTCAATGTGCCGGGTCAATTCGCAGGAATCGTTCGAGCGGGTTCCGGGAAACGTAAAACGGCGTTGATGGGAAAATGATCCGTCGGGAAGCGTCCTTGTCGATTCCGCGTTTTAACGACTTCCGCGGAGATCGCTTCGAGTTCCGGCGTCACGAAAACATGGTCGATTTTCATGCCCACGGGCTTCGGTTCGCGAAAACCGTGCGTCGTGAACACGTCGGTTTCATGAGGATGTACGAGCCGGTAGGAATCGCGAAGCGCGAGCGGGGGTTTGATGAATTTGCCGTCGATTTCCACCGTATTACCCAGTAAGCAGCGAATCGGTTTGCTTCCCTCATCGGCGTTGAAATCACCGGTCAACACGGTTGGAATGGCCTTGCTTTTCCTCTCGGCGATCTTGCGCATGAGCAGAACCGACGCTTTGATTCGCGCCGTTTCCCCTTTGTGATCGTAGTGCGTATTGAAAACATAAAGCGATTTTCCCGTCCGTTTGCCGCTTTTTTCATTCCGTTCGTAAAACAAGGCCCACGTGACGCTCCTCGCGTGTCCGCTCTGGTCTTTCCACGTGTTCGAGCCGGGAACGTCCGGCGTGTCGGAAAGCCAGAAAAATCCCTGTTCTTCCGGATCGATTTCCCAACGATCCTTGCGATAAAAAATCGGAACGGCCTCGCCTTGATCCGGATTTTCACCGCGTCCCCGGGACAAAAAAGCGTACTCAGGCAGTTTTTGAGCGAGAAAACCGAGTTGATTCACCTCTTCCGGAGAATCGACGATGACCTCCTGCATGCCGATAAAGTCGTACGGTACCGCGCGAACGACGTCCGCCAGGAAATCCCGTCGTTTCAACCAGGCGTTTTCCTTGTCGTCCGCCAAGCTGTTTCGGACGTTGACGGAAAGAACCGAAACGGTATCGGAAGCACTACCGATCGATACGAGACTCCAAACCATCACCATCGCCGCCGCGTATGTCCTGTTTCGTTTCATCGTTCACCTTTCCGTTGTACTGAAGGTTATTCAAATTTCCCGAGGCCGGTCGCGAGCCGCGACGGGCGGTA
>DOMV01000226.1 GCA_003509805.1 Planctomycetaceae bacterium | reverse complement strand
ATCGTGAGCGGTCACCACGGCGTTTCCCGCGAGGGGGAACTTGTCGTCTTCGATCCGGCCCGGGGACGCAAGGAAGCCGAAGGCGTCGTCCAGCGGATTCCCGGACACGCCCGGGAAGTCGAACCGGTCATCATGGATCAACTGGTCGACAAAAGTTGGCCGAAATTCCTTTTTCCGTACCCGCTCGACGAGAACTATTATCTCGTTTCGTGCAAGTTGACGTCGGCTTCCCCGTGGGGATTGTACCTGGTCGACGTTTTCGACAACCTGCTCAAATTGCGGGAGGACCCGGGATTTCACCTGCTCGAACCGACGCCGCTCGTCAAGCGGCCCGCCCCGACGTTGATCCCGCCCCGGGTCAACCTGGAAAGTCCCGATGCGACCGTGTTCGTCGCCGACGCCTATTTCGGCGAAGGATTGAAAAACGTACCTCCGGGAACCGTGAAAAAAATGCGGCTCTTCGCCTACAGTTTCGGGTACCGCGGAATCGGCGGACACGACGTTTTCGGCGTGGAAAGCTGCTGGGACGCCCGGCGGATCATCGGTGAAGTCCCGGTTTACGAAGACGGTTCCGCGATGTACACGATTCCCGCGAACACGGCGATCGCGATGCAACCGCTCGACAAGGACGGCAAGGCGGTCCAGATCATGCGAAGCTGGGTCGTCGGCATGCCCGGCGAAATCGTTTCCTGCGTCGGTTGCCACGAATCGCAAAACTCCGTCACGCCGAGCAAAAACTCGATCGCCCGGACGAAACGGGTCAGCCCGATCACGCCGTTCCTCGGCCCGGAACGTCCGTTTAATTTTGAAAACGAAGTTCAACCCGTGCTCGACACCTATTGCGCGGGTTGCCACGACGGCGAGGGGGATCACGCCACGCTCCCGAATTTCAAGGACAATTCACCCGGACCGCAGACGTTTTCCAAATCGTACCACGCCCTCATGCGTTATGTCCGCCGTCCCGGCCCCGAGAGCGACGTGTACATGTTCAACCCGATGGAGTACCACGCGAGCACGTCGGAATTGATCTTCATCCTGGAAAAAGGCCACCACAACGTCCGGGTCGATCATGATTCGATGCGGAAGATTTACGCCTGGATCGATTTGAACGCCCCGTATTACGGCACCTGGCTCGAAGTCGCCGAACGCCTCCGCAAGAAAGGCGACGAAACGAAACGGTATGCCGAACGGCACAACGATTTGAAAAAATTGTACGCGAACGTCGATTTGGATTTCGAGTCGGAATCCTATCTCGGATTCGAAGGACAGGAGCGGCCCGCGTTCCAAGCGCCGGAAAAACTGCCGAAGCCGGACCGGAGCGCCCCGACGGTTCCGAATTGGCCCTTCGACGCCCAGGTTGCGAAGCAGATGCAGGGCGGCAACGTGGTCGAGCGCGTCATGGTCGGCGACTTGACGATCGATCTGGCCTATATTCCGCCGGGCGAGTTCGTCATGGGGGATGAAGTGGGAATGAACGACGAATTGCCGCGCCGCTTGGCGACCGTCGAGAAACCGTTCCGCATGGCGACGACCGAGGTTTCGAACGCCCTTTACGGCGCTTTCGATCCGAAGCACGACAGCCGGTATATCGACCAGTGGTGGAAAGACCATACGACTCCCGGTTACCCGGCCAACAAGCCGGAGCAGCCGGTCATCCGCGTTTCCTGGAACGAGGCGAACGATTTCTGCAAGTGGCTCTCGGAAAAAACGGGCCGAACATTCCGGCTTCCCACCGAAACGGAATGGGAATGGGCCTGCCGCGCCGGAACGCGGACGCCGATGTGGTACGGCGACGTCGATACCGATTTCGGTAACTTCGAAAACATGGCCGACGAAAGCACCCGGTTGTTCGTCGTGAAGGGCGTCAACCCGCAACCGGTCGGACATGCCGATTGGGAAGCCTTCATTCCACGGGCCGAAGGCGTCAAAGACGGGCAGATGATCGCGGAAAAACGAGGGGCCTACGCCCCGAATCCCTGGGGACTGTACGACATGCACGGCAGCGTGAGCGAATTTGTTGCCGCGCCCGGTCCGGACGGCAAGGTGGACGGCAAAATCGTCGTCAAAGGGGGAAGCTGGAACGATCGGCCCAAGTATTCCCGGAGCGGGATCAAGCGATATTACGAACCTTGGCAGAAAGTCCACAACGTCGGTATCCGGCTCGTTTGCGAACCGTGACGCCGCCCGTTGTATTGTCCATGCCATTATGTCAAATGCCATTATGTCAAACGCCAGTATGTCGAACGCCAGTATGTCGAACGCTGTTGAAATTTCCCGATGCCGGATTCGATCCGGCGATTCAACCCTTTTTTTCAACGTAATCATGAAAAACACGATCCTTTCCCTGCTCGCCCTTTGCTTGTTCGCCGCGCCGGTGTTTGCCCAGGACGCGGCTCCCAGGAAAAAAGTCCTGTACTTCTCTTATTCAAACGGATTTCAACATGATCCGGTCAAGCTGGTCGACGGCGGTCCCTCGGTTTCCGATGTCGCGATGGTGGAACTCGGCAAAAAGCACGGTTATGAAGTGGTTTGCACAAAAGACGGCGCGGTGTTCGACGGCGATCTGGACCAATACGCCGCGTTCGCGTTTTATACGAGCGGCAATCTTTCCAACGATCCCGACGAGAACAAACCCGGCGCCAGGATTACCGATACGGGCCGGGAAAAATTCTTCGCGGCGATCCGGGCCGGCAAGGGATACCTCGGTTTTCATTCGGCAAACGACACTTGGCGGAGCGGCGGCGACAATTACGTCAACGATCCGCCGGAAAAGATCAATCCGTACATCAAGATCGTCGGCGCCGAATTCACGTCACACGGGCCGCAACAGGAAGCCGACGTGATCATCACGCAGCCGGCCGCCCTTCCCTGGTTCAAGTCGAAAGGAGAAAAGTTCCGTTATTACGATGAATGGTACGCCTTCAAGAATTTCGCCGACGACATGCACGTCCTCGCGGTTCTCGACACGGAAGGGATGAAGGGGGACCAGTACCGGCGTCCGCCGTTCCCGATGGTCTGGGCCCGCATGGAGGGCAAGGGCCGCGTCGTCTTCAGCGGTCTCGGCCACCGGAACGAGTATTGGAAGGACGAGCACATGATGGAAATGGTCAACGACCTGCTCCAATACGCGATGGGCGAGGGGGAAATCGACATCACCCCGAACCTTGAGAAGACCGCCCCGGGCGCGAAAACGCTCAAAAACAACTGAAGACGGGGATGGTTCTTCACGAGCCGGGGATTGTGTCGATTACACTTCGCACGGCATCAAAACGCGGGCCATAACAGCCGGAATGAAGGCGTGGATGAATTGACAATTGATAATGGACAATGGACAACGGGGGACGCAAGCAAATTCCTGACCGCAACGTTTGAATTGCGTATCTTCGCTATCAATTGTCAATTGTCCATTGTCAATTCCGCCCTCCTCCTTTCCGGCTTTTACTGAGGATGTTTTCCAGGTAAAGCAGGAGGCACGGTCTTGTCGTTCGATAAAAACGAAAAACGGGTTTTTGGGAACGCTCTCCGTTTACTTGTCGGCGTAATTGCCATTCTCGTGTTCGTATTTTGGTTGCTGCTGATTCGCCCGGGGATTGGAGGAATACAGGCCGCACATAAAATGGAATTGGCCGACTTGAATCGACGGCTTGACGAGATACAGGCGGAGACGGCCGGGCTCCGTGCGGAACTGGAGAAACATCGGGCCTTGGTCGTCGAAGCGATCGAATCAAGTGGCGGCGGGGTCGAACGCAACGAACAAGGAAGCGTGATCGCGGTCGATCTCTCAAAAGGCCGTGAAGTTTTCGAAAACGACATGCTCCTCAGGGCGCTGACCTTCCCGGAGCTCCGGACGCTCCGGATCGGTTTTTGTGCCGTTTCCCCCGACCTGATTCGCCGGATCGCGGCGCTACGGCATTTGGAGGAACTGTATTTTCGGGAAACGCCGATCGACGACGCGGGTCTCGAAGCCATTCTCACGTCAATCCCCCGGTTGAAGCGGTTGACGCTTCGCCGTATTCCGGCCATAACCGATGCCGGTATCGCTCCCCTCGCGGCGGCGAAGGAATTGAAGGCCCTTTCCTGTATTTCGCTCTCATTGACCGGCCGTTCGCTCGACGTACTTTCGACCTCGAAAACGCTGTCTTCGCTCGATATCCGCTTGTGCGGCGACATTGCGCGGGAGGATTATGAAAAACTTGCCGGGATAGCCCGACTCACGGAATTGAAAATCGGGGGTGGAACAATCGACGATTCCGTCCTGGAAACAGTGGGCCGGTTGCCGAATCTCACCAGTCTGTTGGTCGAAGATGCGCAAATCACGCCGGAAGGTTTGTCGTCCCTCCTGCACCGGCAGGATTTCGCGGATCGACTGCGTTGGTTCGGGCTTTCACGAATTCGCGCGATCGACGATCGGGCGTTGGAAGGATTGAGGCGGTGTCCACGCCTTCGAACCGTGGCGATGAAGGAAATGCCCGTCTCGGGCGATTTTCTCGACCGGCTCGTTGGAGACGACAGGACGCCGATGCCCCTGGAAACCCTTTCGCTCAATCAGACGGAGCTGATCGAGACGGCGTTCCCGAAGATCGCCCGGTTCGTGACACTCAAACGGCTCGATTTGGCCGGCGTCCTGGTTAATGCCGAAGCGTTGAAATCCCTTGCCGGGCTGCCGCAATTGCGATCGTTGAATCTGGCGTCCTCGTATCAGACCGATGTTTCGCTCGAACCGATTGCGCTGTTTCCGGCCCTCGAATCGCTGGATTTGAGCGGCAACATCTACCTGAGCGTCGCTTCGGCGGACACACTCCGGCGGATCGGGACGCTCAAAACACTGACGGTACGGGGGACCGCCCTCGGCTCGAATAAGGACGAACCGTTCGAGGAGTGAACAGCGGGGAGTGAAGAGCGGGGGGTGAACAGGGCCGGCGATTGGCCGCGACACTGCGACGGTAACGTCGATACGGCGACACGTCAAGGGGTTTCCATCCCGTTGGAATCCGCCTCGCCGTTTTGACGAATCGATTCTTCGAGAACACGCTCCATGCACGACACGAGAAGATCGAGACTGAAGGGTTTCGGGAGAAAACCGACGACCCCGGCCTGCCGCGCCTTGACGGTGACGTGTTCCCGGTCGTATCCGAAGCTCTTCATCAGGATCAACGGGATGAACGGCTTGTCGTTCGCTTCTTTGAGCGCAAGCAGGAGATCGTAGCCGGACATGTCGTTCAAACGGATATCGCTGATAATGATGTCGAAAGACGTGTTCTTGGCCAACACGAGCGCCAATTCCCCGCTCGGGGCCATTTCGACGGTGCAGCCGTACCAGAGAAGAAGCGAATTGGTCGACACGCCGATCGTTTCATCGGCGTCGACGACCAGGATGCTGCGGCCGCGCAACAAGGGATGACGGTCGCCGGGCGGAATCGGATGTCCCTTGCTCGGAACCATCTTGTCGCCGATGCTTTGGATAAGCGTCTGGATTTCCCGGGCCCGGGCAAGAATTTTCCGGATTTTCTCGGCGGCGTCATGGTCGATTTCGGCATGGTTGGCCAGGATCCCGGCCGCCTCGTTGACGATCATGTTGATGGGGCTCGCGACCGCGGCGTGGATCGTTTCGACGCTGCGAATCAACGTTCCGGACTGCTCGACGGTGAACAGCTCCATCGTGTGCAGGGCGTTCGCGAGTTCGCGGGCGAACGTTTCGAGGAATTCGATGTCGGTTTCGGTAAAGGCCCTCGGTTCAAGGCTTTCGACGTTGAAGGTCCCGATGACCGAACCGTGAATGACGAGCGGGACGGTCATCGAACTGCGGGCTCCCGCGACCCCCTGGAGGTAGATCGGATCCTCGTTCGCATCGTCGATCAAATACCGTTTTCCGTGGTAGGCGACGTAACCGGTGATCCCGTTGCCTTCCGGGAGCGCGTATAATTTCCGCTCCATCGCTTCCTTGTCCATTCCCATCGCGAGCAACGGAACCAGGAGGCCCGGTTCCTCGTGCGAGAGAATCCTGATTTCGATCTTGTCGTAATGCAGGATATCCTGCGTGTGCAGGATGATCTTCTGTTTCAGCAGGTCGATCTGCTCCTCGAAGGTCATGGACAGAAGGTCGCGCGCGGAGATGTCGCCCAGGTCCTTCCCGGCTTCCTGGATCGCCTTGAGTTTCTGGTCGATTCCGACCAGCCGGGCGATATCGCGCAGGACGACGATATACATGAACGTTTCGGTGTCTCCCTCGGCGTTCGTCCGCGTGACCGGCGTGACGTCCATCTGGAAATGCTGGTACCGTTCCTTGTGGTACAAGGTCGTTTCCGAGGGCACTTTTTTTACCCGGCAACGGTGAAAGGGACAGGCGTACTCCCCGAGAATCGTCGGTTTGCCGAGCAGGTCGTAAAAAAGCCGGCCGGGCATTTCCCCGACCTCGACGTTCGTCCAGACCCCAAACTGCCGGTTGCCGCGCACCACGCGCTGGTTGATATCGACGAGCACGACACCGACGGGCAAAAGATCAAGCAGCGCGTATTCGACAAGAAATCGACGGAGATGGATGAAATCCTCCGTTCGTTCTCCGGCCACAAACAGGGCGTCGTATTTTCCCGCGTCCGGATCGGCGGCGAGGGCTTTTTCCAAGGCGTTCGATTCGCTGGTCAGAAGTTCCATCGCCACCGAATCCGGCGGATTTCCCAGGATTTCCGTAAGACGCTCCAACGAATCGGCCAACACCAAAACCTGCTTTTTCGTATCGTTCATCATGATCGTGCAAGGGAGATGATTTGATCCGGATCCCACTATTCGCTCGGCACGCACCCGGACGCACCAGACCTCGGTGCATCCTATACAACGGTGCATTCTACACAAAAACGGTCTTCCTGTCACGGGAAAGGGGCATTTTTTGGCGAAACGTACCATGCACGCCGGGCGCAGAGCCGGAGCGACCGGGAGCGGGCGAACGCATTTTCCGGTCACTGCCCTACGCTTCGTTTCAGGCTTTCATGCCCCGCGTTTCCGGCTAACAACCACAATCTCCCTCGACGGCAAATGGGCTGTAATAATGTTCCTCGAAAACGTCGAAAGGCAATTGCAGCCGGTCGATTTCCGGGTCGTCGGTCGGTTCGGCCCTCGGCTCATCCCGAAGGTTGGCCTCCCTGAGCAGGATTTCGCCGATCATTCGCGCCGCGTTCGGGTGTGTGCCGGCCTGCTCGATCATTTCCGGCGAAACGGGATCACCAAGCGCCTGGGCGATCGATTCCAGGACACGCACTCTTTCCGCGACGGTCAGCGTTTTCCGGTCCGCTCCGACCAGCGCCTTTCGGACGGAATCGATGATTTCCCCGTGCCGGTTCCGTTCCGGGAGGCGAACACGCCATACTTTGGCAAGAAATGTCAGGAGTTCCAAACGGCGTCCGAGCGGCTGGACCTCGGCGGCCGACGTTTCCGACGCCTGGAGCAGGCGAACGCTTTTTTCGAGCAAATCGTCACAAGCGGCTTTGTATTCATCGTATACCGCCGGTTCCCATAAGGATTTCTGAGTCAACACGCGATAACGTATGGCGTCCACGTTTTCCAGGTATTCTCCGGCGAGGATGCGCTGTTGAATACAACGGTCCTCCGGCGTCTCGATCAACGCGATTTCATCGGCGATCCGTTGCAACGTCTTTTCCTCCCAAGGCGTAAGACACCAGAAAAGACGCTCAGCGTTTTTCGACATGACACGCATGCCGTCGAGTCGCTCCAGTTGCCATCGTTCGCGCAGGATGGACAACAATGCCCAGGCCCGTTTCTCCGGCGTCCCGAAGAGCATCGCCTGTTCCAGCACATGTTCGAACGCCTGTTCGAAAGCCCGGGCGTTCTCCTGTTCGAGCTCCTTGTCCGTTTTATCGTTCTTTTTCTTGTGTTGTTCGTCCCGGTAGACCGTGAATTTCAGGATGGCAAGTTTCGCCCAGTCCTGGAACGCGTCGCTGTCGATTTTCGCAATCGCTTTTTCCGCTTCTTCCAGCAAGCCGGTCTCGGCAAGGGCGACGACATAATCGTAGGCGCGACGGTTGCTTTCGAAAGGCGATTCGAACCGGGCGACCAGCCGCAATATCTCCGCGACGTCCCCGTCACTGGAAGAAATGTCGGAAAAACCGTTGACAACCCGGGGCAGGCGGTCGATCGCGATTTCTCCGGCCAAACCGGACTGGGAGGCGTCGAGTTCGACCAATTCCGAGATGATCGCGACGACGCCGTCAAGATTGGGGTGACGCCACGGGCTGCGTTTTGAGTGTTGAAACGCCAAGCGGCGCAACAGCGTTTTGCGGTCTCGGATCGGTTCGATTTTCGCCGCCGTTCGCAGCGCGGCATCAAGACGGCCCGCGTTCGACTGCGATACCGCCAGATCGCTTAACAGTTCCCGGCGTTCGCTTTCCTCCTCGAACGTACCGGCCAATCGCAGGACGGCGGCATCCACGGGGTTTTCCATAACCGTTTTTTCTCCGGGAGGAACGGAGGCAAGCGGAACACCTGCAAAAAGCGGCGGCATTTCGACCAGGCACAAAAAAAGCAGGGCAGGTAAAAACATGGAAAACAAGCCAACTCTTGTGAAAAGCGGGAAAGAAAACATCGCAACCTCCGGGAGCTACTCCACATAAAAAAATGAGCCAAGGGGCTTCCTGAGCACGGTGTTGTTGAGCACGGTGTTGTTGAGCACGGTGCTGAAGCCCCTTTGGCCGCGAATGGTGAGCCTGGCTCCCAGGTTTCATTTTTTCGCGGAGAGCCATATACACCGCAAACGGCCTGAAAATGTTCCCGCGAACAATCGCTTGTTGCTCGAACGAAATATGCAACCCGATATTTTCACGGATGTTGTGGTGAGTGAGCGCAACAAGCAGTCGTCACCAAACAACCCATTTCACCGCGTTTCCTGTATGCCGCAAACGGCCTGAAAATGTCCAAAGTGAAAGCCCGGGACATCATTATCGGCTATTTTCAAGGGAAAGGCAAGACCGCCTCACATGAGAACGGGTGCGATAAAACGCGCAAACGAACGTCGACGCCCCCCATGTTTTGATGTTTTCAACCGACTGCGGACCGACTGCATACCGATTGCGGACCGATTGCATTTTTCCCGAACCTCGGGTATAGTTGAGAGATCGTGCCGCGCCGGCAAATCGTGCCCTTTCATTGCCGTTCCATAGCCATTTACGAAAATCCATGCAGCGTACCGCGACACTTGCCCGGGAAACGAAGGAAACACGTATCGATTTGACGCTTGATCTCGACGGTAACGGGAAGGCCGAAATCGCGAGCGGAGTCGGGTTCCTGGACCACATGCTGACCCTGTTCGCAGCCCATGCGATGATCGACCTTTCCGTGCGGGCGAAAGGGGATCTGCATATCGACGCGCACCATACGGTCGAGGATATCGGGATCACGCTCGGTGAGGCGTTCAAACAGGCGCTCGGCGAAAAACGGGGAATTCGCCGGTACGGTCACGCGACCTTGCCGATGGACGAATCGCTCGCGACAGTCGCCGTCGATTTCTGCGGTCGGCCCTGTTTCGTTTACCGGGTCGAATTCACGGCCCCGAAAATCGGCGAGTTCGACACGGAACTGGTCGGCGAATTCTGGCAGGGTTTCGTCGGGGCCGCGGGCTGCAATCTGCACCAGATATTGCATTACGGGACCAACGGGCACCACATCGCCGAAGCGCTGTTCAAGGCGACCGCCCGGGCGGTGCGCAACGCCGTGGAAACCGATCCCCGGCAGGCGGGCATTCCCAGCACGAAAGGAAAACTGTAGGACACACCGCGGAACGCACGACCGTACTCGCCGCGGCGTTTCGTCACGGAAGGACGGTCTCTCCTTGATTTTTCCCCTCCTTTTTCATTTCTCCTCGTCCCATGGCCATCAATGTCGTATGTCCCGGTTGCTTGAAACGGTTCCAGGTCAGCGAACGCTTCGCGGGCCTCAAGGGACCGTGCCCGAACTGCAACACGATCATCGACATCCCGAAGGAACAGGTCAAGGTTCACGCCCCGGAGGACGAAGCCGCCGCCGGCAAAGCGGTCAAGGGAGGAGCGACGGTCCGGCCGCTTGAACGGATTGGCCGGGACTTCGACATCCGCCGTTTTTATTACGCCGCCGGGGGAACCGTCCTGCTCCTGTTCCTGACGGCGATACTCGGACACATCGGGCTTCCCGTCGTTGTCAGGAACGTTCTCGGCGCGCTGGGACTGCTCGCGATCGGTGTTCCCATCGCCATGTACGGATATTGGACGATCCGGGACCGCGAGGACCTGTTCCTGTGGTCGGGCAGGGAATTGTACCAACGGTGCGCTTTCTGCGGCGGCGGTTACGCCCTGCTCTGGATCGCGATGGAAATCGTGTCGTCGTACACCGGCGCCTCTTCCGATCCGATTTATCTCTGGTTGTTCGTCCTTCTTTTCGCCGGCCTTTCGTTGATCCTGCCGCATGTCGTGTTCGATTTCGATTTTACGCGGGGGTTGGCGCATTACCTGACGTTTTTTCTCGCGACGATCCTGCTTCGCGCCTTGCTGGGATTGGGTTGGCTCTGGAATGTCGTTGAAAAAGCCGCCGGCGCGCTTCCCCCGCCGCCGCCGGTTTGAACGGAGCGGCAAAAGGCGCGCAAAACTTCCGTTGCGCATTTGGGTAAAATGACAGTCCGTTTTTGATTAACGCAAGCGATTGACGCAAGCCGGGATCGCTTGTTCCATTACATTCAACGACCAATAAGTATTCAACAGATCATTCATCCATGCTTACGATCATTCTTCCCGACGGTTCGAAAAAAACCTTCGACACCGCGGTGCGTGTTCTCGATGTCGCCTCGTCCATCGGCGCGGGACTTGCCAAAGCGACCATTGCCGCCGTTCTCGACGATCCCGTTTCCGGTCCCCGGACCGTCGGGGTCGATTTCCCGCTCCCGGCCGACGGGACGCTCTCCCTGCGCTTGATTACCAAAAAGGACCCGGAGGCACTCGACATTTTGCGGCATTCCGCAGCCCACGTCATGGCCCGGGCCGTGATGCGATTGTTCGAAGGCGTTCAACTGGCGTTCGGACCGACCGTCGAAAACGGTTTCTATTACGATTTCGCGATGGAACACGTCCTCTCGGAAGAGGATTTTCCGAAAATCGAAGCGGAAATTCAAAACATCGTCAAGGAGGACGAGGCTTTCGAGCGACTCGAACTCGACCGCCGCGAGGCGATCCTCGCGCTTGAGGACATGGGCCAAACGCTCAAGGTCGAACACGTGCAAGAAGGACTCGGCGAACATGAACGCGTCTCGTTTTACCGCCAGGGCGAATTCCTCGACCTTTGCCGCGGTCCGCATGTTCCGAGCCCGAAATGGATCGGTGCGATCAGGTTGACGAGCGTCGCCGGCGCGTATTGGAAAGGCGATGCGAAGAACCGGCAACTCCAGCGGCTTTACGGAACGGCCTTCTTCGACACGAAGGAAATGGACGCCTATTTGACCGCGTTGGAAGAGGCGAAAAAACGCGACCACCGGGTTCTCGGCAAACGGCACGAACTGTTCTCGATCGATCACAAGGTCGGCCAGGGCTTGGTTCTTTGGCTCCCGAAGGGGGCGATCGTGCGGAAAGAACTGGAAACTTTCATCTCGGGCGAATTGCTCAAACGGGGTTATCTTGCCGTCAACACGCCGGTCATCGGCAACATCGACCTTTACAAAACCTCGGGCCATTACCCCTATTACGCGGACAGCCAGTTCCCGCCGATCCGGATGCCCGACGGCGACGAGTTCCTGTTGCGACCCATGAACTGTCCGCACCATGTGATGATCTACAAGAGCAAGCCGCGATCGTACCGCGATTTGCCGCTCCGGCTCGCCGAATTCGGTTGTGTCCACCGTTTCGAACAATCGGGCGAATTGAACGGCATGACCCGGGTTCGCGGATTCACGCAGGATGATGCGCATATTTTCTGTACGCCGGAACAGGTCGAAGACGAGTTCCGCAGTTGCATCGACATGACGTTGATGATCCTCAAAACGATGGGGTTCGACGATTTCCAGGTCCGTCTCAGTTTCCGCGACTGGGACGGCGAGAAATCCCGTGATAAATACGTCGGCAACCCGGAAAANNCAGGCGGCCCTCGAAAAAATCTGCCGGGAAATGGATTTGCCGAATCTCGAAATCGCCGAGGGCGAGGCGGCGTTCTACGGTCCCAAGGCGGATTTCGTCGTCCGCGACTGTTTGGGCCGCAAATGGCAGCTCGGCACGGTGCAACTCGACTATAATCTGCCGGGTCCGGACCGTTTCAACCTCGAATACACGGGCCCGGACAACAAGCCGCACACGCCGGTGATGATTCACCGCGCCCCGTTCGGCTCGTTCGAACGGTTCTGCGGAATCCTGATCGAGCATTTTGCCGCCGCGTTTCCGACCTGGCTGGCCCCGGAACAGGTCCGCATTCTCAGCGTGAGTGAAAAGTTCGAGGAATACGCCCGAAAAGTCGAGCGACGGTTCCTGGAGGCCGGCATCCGGGTGGGCGTCGATTTGCGTGGCGAGAAGATCGGCGCGAAAATCCGCGACGGCCGCAACGACCTGGTTCCGTACCTGGCCGTGGTCGGGGCGAAAGAGATGGAAAACGACAGCGTGGCCGTGCGCAGCCGCAAGGACGGCGAACTGGGCGAAATCGCCGCGGCGGCGTTTTTGGAGAGCATTCTGGAGGAAGTGAGGGAGAGGAGACTGTAGATCGTCATGCTGACAAAACTTACCGTCGAAAATTTCAAGGGGCTTGATTGCACGCTGGAATTGGACCATTCCGTCGTGTTCGTCGGACCCAATAATTCCGGCAAAACCACGGCTTTGCAGGCATTATCGCTTTGGGAAACCGGCCTGCACGCATGGATGTCCAAACGGTCGGAGGGGTCGAAAGCCAAAAAAAGAGTCGGAGTAACAATCAACCGCCGGGATATGATTTCAATTCCCGTGGCCGATGCGCGATTTCTATGGAACAAGCAAAGAGTTCGCGTCGGCTCGACGAACAAAGGGAAGAATCAAAAAACGGAAAACATCCTTATGACCATTACGGTTGAGGGCGTTCTTGATGACAAACCTTGGACTTTCGGCTTGGAATTCGATTACGCGAATTCGGAGACTTTTTATTGCAGGCCGACAGCGAATGAGGACAATATTCTCAGGATGAGTTCTGACGAGAACCGCGAAATGCTGGACGGCATCAGGATGGCGTTCTTGCCGCCGATGTCCGGTTTGGCATCCGTCGAACGCAAGCTGGAGCAAGGCAGCGTGGATGTTTTGATCGGTGAGGGACAAACAGCGCAGATTTTGCGGAATTTGTGTTTGCAGCTTTTTCAACGTCCACCGGACACGATTCAACTATGGGACAAATTGGATCAAGGCATTCAAACGTTGTTTGGAATCAAGCTCTTTCCACCTGAATACGATTCAGCTCGCGGAGAGATTTCCATGTACTACCAGGATCAAGGCGAAACCGGCGGTACAAACAAATTGGAATTGGCATCGGCGGGCCGAGGTTTGCAGCAGACGCTTTTGATCCTGACTTTTTTATATCTCCATCCCGGGGCGATTATCCTCCTTGACGAACCGGATGCCCACCTGGAAATTTTACGGCAAAAACAAATCTACGAGGAAATCAAGGCGGTCGCACACGACCGGGGCGGTCAGGTCGTTATCGCGACGCATTCGGAGGTGTTGCTCAATGAATCGGCGGAAAAAGACACGGTCATTGCCTTCCTGGGCGTGCCTCATCGACTGAACGATAAGGGGCAACTCATCAAATCGCTTTCAGAGTATGGTTGGGATCAATACCTGCTCGCCAAGCAAAAGGGCTGGGTGCTTTACTTGGAAGGTTCCACGGATTTGGATATATTGCGTGCGTTTGCTCGTCTGCTGGACCATCCGGTCGAAAACATGCTGGCCAACGTCTTTTTTCACCCGCTGGGAAATAACGTGCCGGCGGCGGCGAAAAAGCATTTTTACGCTTTGCGCGAAGCAAAAGCGGATTTGCTTGGATACGCCTTGTATGATCGCATACCGGAGGAAAGAATAAAATCACCCGACGGCCTGCAAGAACATTCGCTGAAACGCAGGGAAATCGAGAACTATTTTTGCACGGAGGAAGTTCTGGTCCGTTGGGCTCGGGGGAAAATTGATACGCGGGATGCCGAATCCTTGTTCGCGTCCGCCGCCCGTGAAGAGCAGGGCTTCCGGGAGCGGCAAATGCGGGAGGCCGTCGCCAAAGTCGAGCAATCAATGAAGACGTTGAAAAA
>DOMV01000230.1 GCA_003509805.1 Planctomycetaceae bacterium | reverse complement strand
TTCCACGCTGGAATTCGACGGCACAGCGGAACCGGCGCGGCTGAACTCGGCGTTGTTGATTGATCCGAAATCAGAGAATGCTGGGCCCCGTTACGACAAAGTTCAGCTCGTCATGTTCGGCGAATACATTCCGTTCTCGAAATTTCTGCCGGACGACTTTTTTCTTAAAACGCTTTGCCAAGAAGCCGGTCGCGGTTCCGGTCCCGTCGCCATGCCACTGAGAATCCCCTCGCCCCTTGGGGAGAGGGTTAGGGTGAGGGGGAATGACGAAAATTTCACCGTGAACATCTGTTTTGAAAGCACGATTCCGCATTTTGTCCGGCAGCAGCTCGGGAAAGTGCGCGAACGGAAGATCGAGCCGGCAATCCTGGTCAACCTTTCCAACGACGGTTGGTTCCGCCTGACTCCGGAAAACGAGCTCCATTTGGCCACGAACGTTTTTCGTGCCGTGGAAAACCGGAAGGCGACGGCAAGCGCTTCCAACGGGGGCGCCGCCGCCCTCATCGACAGCGACGGGACCATCCTCAAACGCGGCCGGCGCGGAGAAGCGGAATCGCTCGTCCACGATCTTCATCTCGATTCGCGGCGATCGGTTTACTCCGTCTGGGGCGACACGTATGCGTTCGGCTGTTTATTCGGGACACTTTTCATCGCGATCAGCCCGCTGACGGCGCGTGCGAAACGACGCCACACACGGCGACATGCACACAGTGACGATGCACACAACGGGAGCGGGCGGCTGTCCGGCGACCGGTGAACGGGAAACCGGGATATCGCTTTCCCGGGTCCCTTATCCGAAGAAGACGCCGATCTCGCGCATCGCGGCGGCTTCGCTGTCGGATGCGTGTACGAGGTTGTGCCGGATATCGGTCGCGAAATCCCCACGAATCGTTCCCGGCGGAGCGACCAATCCGTTCGTCGGACCGACCATCAGGCGAACCGAAGCGATAACGCCCTCGCCTTCGAGAATCAGTACGACCGTCGGGGCGCCCGTAATGTATTTTTCCAACGGCGGATAAAACGGTTTTTCCAGGTGGTCGACATAATGTCGTCTCGCCAATTCCGGGGTGATCGTAAGCATTTTCATCGCCGCGATCCGGAACCCCTTTTTTTCGAAGCGGCTCACGATCTCCCCGATGAGACCGCGCTGGACGGCATCCGGTTTCAAAATAATCAATGTCTGTTCCATCGTTCGATATGACTGAATCGGTGTACTGAAAAATCCATTCGCCGTCCGGGACACGACGGCATGATCTCGCCTCGCCGACGCTTCGGGCTCCGTTTTTCCGCCTTCGCAAATCGTTCCGCGCAGATCGTCTCCCGCAAATCGTCCCGCCAACCGGGGTGCGCTTGGCGTACCGACGCCCATTGTATCGCAGCTCGGTCCATTATACAATGCGGGCGTGTCCGTGTGCTTGGCATCTGTGCATGGCATCGAAGTGCGACCGTTTTTCAAAAACCTTTTTTGCTCGGAAAGGATAGAAAATGTTCCACCAGACTTCCAACACCGGCCGTCGCGATTTCCTGAAACAATCCGGAGCACTCGCCGCGGGAACGTTGCTTGCCGGAACCGTCGTTCCCAAGGTTCACGCCGCCGAAAACAACATGATTCGCATGGCCGTCGTCGGTTGCGGAGGACGTGGAACCGGTGCGACCATGCAGGCCCTGACGGCGGACCCGAACGTCAAGCTCTGGGCCGTCGCCGACGCGTTCGAGGATCGTGCCAAGGGCCTGCGGAACAACGTCGGCAAACAAATGGAAGGCCGGGCCGATCTCCCGGACGAACGGTGTTTCGCCGGCCTGGACGGTTATAAAAAGGCGATCGACACCCTGGAAAAAGGAGACGTCGTTCTCCTGACGACGCCGCCCGCCTTTCGGCCGCTCCATTTTGAATACGCCGTCGAAAAGGACCTGCATGTTTTCGCCGAAAAACCGCTGGCCGTCGATGTTCCGGGGTTGCGCCGGCTGAAGAAGGCGAATGAAAAAGCGGTTGCCAAAGGGTTGAAAGTCGCCGTCGGCCTGAACAACCGGCATTATGTGAGGACGGAAGAAACGATCAAGGCGGTCCGGGACGGCAAGCTGGGCGACATCGTTTCCCTCTGGGTTTACCGGATGCACGGTCCCCACAGGCTTTCCGCCGTCGGTTCGATGACCCCGTTGCAGCACCAGTTGCGTAACATTTTCTGTTTCAACTGGATGACCGGCGGCTTCATCGTCGATGCGCTGATCCACAACCTCGACATCTGCTGCTGGGCGAAACAGGATCTCCCGGTCGCGGCCCAGGGGCAGGGAGGCCGGCTGCTGCGCAAGCAAAAGGACGACCTGATCGACCATGCGGCAATCGAGTTCCTGTTCGCCGACGGCAAAAAGATGATGTTGCAGACCAAGACGATTCCCAATACGTGGGGTTGCTTCCAGGCGACAATCCACGGAACCAAGGGAAGTTGCGTGGTCGGCGAAGGTGTCGGCGACCCGAGGATATTCAACGACTACACGCCTTCCGGCAAAGGAAAGAATATCATCTGGAAACCCGAATCCGGGGGAACGAATTCCTACCAGGTGGAACACGATCGTTTCTTCCAGGCGATCCGGGACGGGCGCGAATGGAACGAACTGGATCGGGGTATCGAAGCGACCTTTACGCCGATTCTCGGGCGCTGGGCGATGGAAACCGGCCAATATCTCACGGCCGAGGAGGTGTGGAAATCGGAGTTTTCCTATGCGCCGAACATCGACACGCTGACCATCGACGGCGATTCCCCCGTCATGCCCGATGCCGACGGGAATTATCCAATCTCCGAACCGGGGATTACGGGACTTTCTTGAAAACCAAGGGGGCGCCTTATGTTGCCCCCGGTTTTTTTCGTCCGTATCTGTTTTGAAATCGGCATGTTACCGCGTTTTCCCAAAAAACCGGCTTCCCTTGAGCCGGACTGCGGTACTATAATCCCGGTATCTTTTGCTCGCCGCGAAAAACTTGAACCTTGGCGTCAAGCTCAATATTCGCGGCCAAAGGGGCTTCATCACAGTGTTCAGAAATGCAATGTGTTCAGGAATGCACAGTGTTCAGGAATGCACAGTGTTCAGGAATGCAATGCGTTCAGGAATGCGCTTTCCTGTTTGTGAGGAACCGTTTCCCGACGGGCGCAGTCCTGATCCCGAAAAAGAAAAAGGAGAATGCCTATGGAATATGTGTTCGATGCCGAATTGAATCTCACCGGGATCGAAGTGCTTAGCAGAAAAACCGGTCGAGTGCGAATACACGGTCGCATGAACGAAAAACCTCAACTCGATATTCACGAAAATTTCATTCCCGGATTGTCTTGCGAAATCATGCGTGGAAGCCGGGAAAACATTTATTTTGCCCGGGTGGGTGAACAGTACGAACGTCTTTCGGAACAAGGCTGGTACGTCCTCGACGCGATCAATCGTGAGGCACGATTCAATGCCCGAAAACTGAAAAGCGGATCGGTTGTGAGACATGTTCGCTATGAGCTTAACGACGTCTTGCAAAAACTGCAACTTCCCCGGAAGATCGTTTATGAATCGGGAATATTGAAAATTTTCCAAGAAAATTAAAATAAGCGCCGGACTGTCCGACGTTTTTTTTGAACCCCGGTCGTACTCTACAGTTATGGCCGGGGTACTCTTTTGGATGGCGGCGCAACTCGTTACATTTCATTCGCGCCGCCTGTCGTCCCGATGGGGTTGCGCCCACAAAGCGGGCGTTTTCGGGGCGAAAGCGCCGCAATCTCCGGCGCATGCAAGATTGACAGTTCGGAAAACCGATGTAGGGTGGGGTTCACCGGACCGGAACCCGTGTCGAGCCGACGTTTTCCCGATGCGTTTCCGACCGGATGCGTTTCCGACCGAAGACAGAACACGAATCCGCCGATACCACCCTTTTTCCATATTCGAAAAATGATGCACGAAACTCTTGACGACCGCTATTTCGATATCGCTTTTGACATCGACTCGCTTTGCGAAACCATCCACAGCGAGGTGTCCCGTCATTTCGAGGCACCGAAAACCATGGACGGCCTGGACGTCCTTTATGGTATCCGGGGGCACGTCGCCGGTGCCGTCGCCGCCATCCAAGGCGTCGAAACGGCCGCGGTGATCGCCCATCTCGAAGACGTTCGCGCGATGGAAATCGATGAAGAACCTCCGGCGTGACGACGCTCTCTGAAAATCGTCGGCACTCCGCCCGGCGCATCCGCCTGCAATTTCAATCGCGTTCGGTACACGCTCGATATTCAAACCGTTTTCCCGGATTTCAGGACCAGGACGGTAATATCGTCGGCCTGTTCCCGGCCCAGGGAAAAGTCGGCGACATCCTTGAAAATCGCCTCGACCAGGTCGCCGGCCCTGCTGTCGGGCCGGCCGATATCCTTGAGCAGATCGAGCAGTCGCTGTTCCCCGTAAAAACGGTCGTCGGCCGCGATCGCTTCGGTAACGCCGTCGGTGTACAGGACGAGCGCGTCTCCCGGCCGTAATGTCAGTCGGGTCGGCGCATAAGGTTTGCCGAAATCGATTCCGAGCAATGTTCCGCCTTCGAGTTCGAGGTATTCGCATGTGTCCCCGCGGAGGAGGAGCGGCGGATTATGCCCGCCGTTGGAGAGGACGATCTCGCCCGTTTCCGCGTCGAAAATTCCCATCAGGGCGGTGACGAACATGAGCCGTTCGTTATGTTCCGCCAAACGCCGATCGACCCAGCCCATGACCTCCGTGATTTTTTCGTCGTTTCCCCCGGTCGGTTTCGCGGCCGCCCGGAACAAAGTCAGGCAGGTCGCCATGAACATCGCGGCCGGCATTCCTTTTCCGGAAACATCGGCAATCATAAAACAAAGCCGGTTTTCATCGAGCCGGAAAAAATCGTACAGATCACCGCCCGCCGCTTTGGCCGGTTGCATTTTTCCCCGGACATCGAACGTATCGGCGTTTTCGAGGGGTTTCGGCAAAAAATTCTGCTGAATTCCCCCCGCGATTCGCAACTCGCTTTCGATCCGCTCCCGCGTCGTCGCCGCTTCCTGCAAACGCGCGGCAAAATCGATCAGCTCCGACTGCATCAAGTCGAAACTTTTGGCCAAAAGGCGGATTTCATCCCCGGCCGAGTCGCTGTGGGGCAGGAGGCCGGGATTGATGCGGTCTTCCGTCGCAAATCCGCTCCGGCGAATGTGGAGGACGTAATCGCTGAGTTTCTTGAGCGGCCGGGTAATCAATTGGGAAATGATAAAGCTGAAAACGCCGACAAAGACGAAGGAAACAAGACCGACCCCGATCGCTTGGCGCAACATTGTCTTATCCAGTTGCCGCAATTCAGGCAAGGAGATGTCGGCGCCGACACAGTAATGCGTTCCCTTGGGCGTCGTTCCCCGAACGATGAGCGCCCGGGTCTTTCCGTACGAATCGGAACCGCTCACGAAACGGGGGATGCCGTCGCGGCTTGTTGCGTGCAACTCGGTCCAATCCTCGTCATATTCCGTAAAGTACGGCGCAATGAAGCTGTTGGTAAAATAATACCGTCCGTCGACTTTCACGATCGTATAGAGATACTGGAGACCGATGTTCTCGGCGATTGTTTTGAGCTCCCTGGCGTTTTTCTCGTATTCGTCCCGGGAAACGGCGGTCGGGGAAACGGCGCGATCGAAATATTCCGGCGTAATCACTTGTTCGACCAGGCTCGTGGCGAGCAGCATTTGACGATCGGCGTATGTGTGAAGCGTTTCACGGCTTTGCACGTATCCGTAAAACGTGAAATACCCGGTCGAAACCAGGAGTGTGACGAGAAACAGGATCGGTAATTTCAAGCGGATGCTGAAATACTCCCAAACCCGGGCGCAGAAACCGGAAGCGGGGAATTTTCCGCGGGGATCCGAAGAGGCGTTTTGCATGGGAGGTTGTTTCACGAAACGGGAATTCCTGTTATACTGAAAACCTTTGAAATTTCCCGAAGCCGACTTTCGAGAAGCCTGTTTTCCGAAGGTAAATAGGCGGTTCCACCGGAAAACTCAACCGGCTTCGGTATAATGCTTCAAACGTCATGAAAACGTTCGAAACAACAGCGGAAAGCGTGGATGAATGGACAATTGACAATGGACAACGGGGGACCTGATTGTGATAGTTGAATTGTGTCCTCTTCGTTCTCAATTGTCCATTGTCAATTCCGCCCGCCTTCTTTCCGGCTGTTATGCTCGAACGACCGGTTTGAGCCCGTCTACGGTCTATTCGGGAAACGATCAACGGAAATAGACGCGGACTCCCGTTCCGCATTCTTCGGGATAAACGAGCCGGCCGCGATCGAGCTTGACGCCGTATCCGACCTTCTTTTCGATCAGCAACGGACCGTCCGAATAAAGGTAATCGAGTTGTGGAGCGAACTGGCCGGTCGCGGAAGCGCCGATCGTCGATTCGACCGTGTTCCCCATCATGATCTTCAAGCCGAGTTCTTTCGCGCGGCCGATCAACCGCCGCACCGGGGTGATCCCGCCGAATTTGGCCAACTTGATGTTGACCCCGTCGAAACACTCGGCGCATTTCTCCAAGTCGTCTTCCGTCCGCAACGATTCGTCGGCGATCAGGGGGATATCACACTGTTTTCGCAACGCTTTCATGCCGTCCCAATCGCCGTAGGGCAAAGGTTGTTCGATCGTTTCGACGTTCATTTCCCTGAGCAGCGGGAGCATTTCAAGGGCCGTTTCGAGCGTCCAGGCGCCGTTGACATCGACCCGGAACGGGGATACGGTCAGGTTGCGGACGGCCCGGAGCATTTCTTCATCGTGCCGGCCGCCGAGTTTGAGCCGGTACAGGGGCCAATCGGGGTACTCCTTGAATTTTTCGTTGATCTGTTCGACCGAATCGATACCGATGCTATGGCTTGAAATCGGGACGGAGTCGTTCGAAGTCCCCCAAATCCGCCAAAGCGGGCGATTCTTCATTTTCCCCCAAAGATCGTACGCGGCGACATCCATCGCGCTGCGTGCGAAAGGGTTTCTGCCGAGCGCCGGTTCCAAATGTCGCCAAAACGCGACCGGGTCGGCCAGCGCATAACGCTCGATCGCTTCACGGCCCCTTTCGATGGCGTCCATCATCGATTCCGCGGCAACGTTGTAGTAAGCATCTTCGTAAGCCTCCCCGTAACCCCGCAATCCGTCCTGTTCCAGTTCGACGACGACGGTTCGCACCACGCTGACGGAGTTGCGTGAAGAGGTAAAAACGTGTTTCAGCGGCAAATCGACGCGTATCGCTCGTAATTTCATTTTTATCCGTTTTTTTGAAAGAAGCCCGAACAACCGGCCGCTTCCTTCCGTATTGTCTGGAAAGGATTGTCAGGAACGGGTCGAACAACGACGTGATCGACGGGTCAGGCTGGTTTTCGCCCCGGTTTTCGCCGGGAGTCCGCCGCTTTCCGGGAAGTTGTCCACTGAAGCCGGTTGAGTGTTCCGTCCAGCCGCCCGTATTCCGTTCCCGGCGGCATTGTTTCCCGGCGGTATTGTTTCCCGGCGGCAATATCCCGAATCGTCGGCTTCGGGATATGTCAACGGTTTTCGGTTTCCAATCGTTTCGGCACCACCTCCCGGCACAGGGACCTATTGTAGGGTTTTTTCGGTCTGAAAACAAGGATTGCCGGTTGAAAAAGAATTGACGACGATTTTTACCGAACACCGGGTATGTTTTCCGCTCGAACTGCCCGTTTCCATCGCATTTTTTTTGACTTTCCGCCAATCATCGGTTAGAATAAGGCGGCGCGCGGTCGGCGGATCGGGGGGGATGCGTGTTTTCATTTTTTTTGTTCGAAAAATCCCGGTTTTTCTCCCACTTTCGGGAAAATGGTTTACTTTTTTTCCGAATGTTGATAGAATCGGGGTTCGGGCGGGTTTGTTTTTGTCGGTTCCCAATCGCGTGCAAAATCGTTGAATTTCGATTTGCCCGAATCAAAAGATATTCCTGTTTTTCGCCAAGGGACCGGACCGGTCAATCGGAAGTGATTCGAAGAGTCTGTTGGTCCGTACTACTATGGAAAGGAACCTTCCATGATTAAAACACTCGGTATTGTCAAAGGAACGTTGCTTACGGACAAGCAGCGTCGCCAGCTTTCGCGCCGGTTGGCCGGCAAATCCGTCCTTGAATGGGTCGTACGCCAAATGACGGACTGCGCCCGGATCGACGGCGTGGTCGTTCTCACGGATAATGGAAAAGACGGGGAACTCGTGCGGTCGCTCTCTCCGCCGGATGTTCCGCTTCATCATTGCGACCTGGGCGACACGCTTGCCTGCCTGGTCGATACGCTGGATCATTTTCCCGCCGAATCCTGTGTTTTCATCGGCGCGGACTGGCCTTTCCTCGATCCGATCATCGTCGATCAACTGGTTCACGCCGCCGAGTCGGAGCCGGGATGCGATTACGCCGCCTACCAGTTCGTCAACGAATGTTTCTCGGCCGGGCGTCCCTACGGGACGTTTCCCGAATGGTATCGTGCCGGGACGATTCGCGAAGTCAATTGCAAGAGCGACGATATGATCCATCGTCAACTTCCGGGCGTTTTCTTTCTCGACAATCAGCGGGATTTCACGGTTGAGCTGCTCCCGGCCCCGACGGGACTCGATCGCACGGACGTTCGCCTCTCGGTCAACGACGAGGACGCTTGGGAAAACGTGATCGAAATCCACAATGCGCTTGAAATGGACGTGTGCGACTCCGCCAAACTTTCCGAATTGCTCCGGCATCAGCCGCGCATCCGCGAAAGCATGACCAAGGCCAACGAAGAAGCGCTCGCCGAAGCACGCTAGAAACAGTAAACCAATAACTGCCGCATTTTGTCACCCCTGCTTAGGCGGCGTGGTTCCGGTCTCCCGCTTGCGGTTGCGCCAATTCTCACTCCCACTCGCGGGGAAGGGCCGGGGAGAGGGGCGCTTCCGGCAGTTTGTCCCCCCACCCTGACCATCCCTCCCCCGTTTGCGGCCAAAAGTATCTACACAACTATTCGATGAGGTTTGGGGCGATTTTTTTCAGGACGCCGCGCACATGGAATAACTTGCCGACATCGTAGTCAATTTCATCCGGAAAATCAAACAAGCGTAACAGGACGAACAAGCCCGAAAGCAATGTGCCCGACGTGTGCGGTTTGCTCCGCTATCCAGTCGCGGAATTTCAAATCGCCCTCGCCGAATTCTACAATCTTGTTCTCGCGGATTGCCGTATCGCCTTTCGCATTGACCGCGAGGTCCGGCGTGGCACTCATCTGGAATCGTGTGATTCTCGCTATTTTGTTACACGTCTTGATCCTGAAACGACAACTCCTTCCGAGTTGCAAACGTTGACGCGGGGCCACTGGGAAGTGGGCGGTGTTTCCCGCGTCGGCAAGCCTGACCACCGCTTGGATTGCTTGCACCACATCAAGGACCGTGTTCTGAACGAGGATCGCCATGCGATTCGGCGTGACGGTCTGGGGCCGCGAATTTTGAAAATTCGCGATCTTGGCGTTTCGATCCTTCATCTTCTGCGAAAACCGGGCGACTCGGTGCGAAATCTTGCTGAAACCATCCGTTTTCGCCCGAAAGACGTTCTGCAAACCCTCGGCTTTAGCCAATGTGAACAATGACATCGTCCTGGTAAGCCCTGTCGCAAGCCCTGTCGCAAGCCCGGCGTGGATCAGCGGTTCAGGACGATTGACAGGGGATTCTTTTCCTCCTATGCTTAACGTATCGGGCAGCAACCGTTGTGTACCGCCTGCTTATGCCGCGGACGATCCGATGTCCCCGATTGCCCCCATCGCCCCGGAAAGTGATATACCGGAAACGCGATGAGAACGGACATTTGGTCAAGTCTGCCTGCCGCACTCGCGCGCCCACAACTTTTGTTAATATACTGAAAAAAGTTTTTACGCGGATCGTTCGAGCGGCAGGCGGCTATACGCGGGATTGTGCGCGGGAGGATTATACCGAAGCCGGTTGAGTTGTTGGTGGGCACAGCCCGTTCAACCGCCTGTTTACCTTCGGCAGTGTCGTTTCCGGTGGGCAGGCTCCTAAATCGTCGGCTTCGGGAAATTTCAACTGCCTCCAGTACATCATGCCGTTTACGGTATACCATGACCGGTTTACGTCGACGGTTGAACGATGCGGTGCTCGGAAAGGCCCGCCTGCCCAAGAACCGCAAACGTGTCGGCGTTCCGAATCCGACCCGGACCGCGTATCGATATTCCCTTGACAAACCCACCTAACGGCGGGATAATCGTTGCGTCGGTGTTGATTGGACTGATTGGAAACCGCGATTGCCGGACCTGGTTTTCCGGAAGACGGCGTATCCGGGCGAAACGTCGTCCGATGGTCGAATAGGGTTGGCCGATCATGATTGGTCTTCAGGCTGAAAATCGATTTTTGCCCCTTTCAAGGAGTTTTATCCATGGCGACGACAGCCGAGTTGTTGCAACAGTATCTTGTTCCGAATATCGCTCCCGAAACACTCAAGGAACTGGTTTCCCTGTGTGAGATGCGGACTTACAAGGCCGGTGAAATCATTTACCGCGAGCATGAGGACTCGACGTACATGCTGATCGTTCATTCCGGTCAGGTCGATGTCCAGTACCTTCATGCCAACGGCAGGCGCGAAACGCTGGACAAATGCCGGACCGGAGATGTGCTCGTCTGGTCGGCGCTCGTCTCCCCCTGCCGGACCAATTCAATCGGGATATGCCGGGCCGAAACCGAAGTGCTTGCCGTCGACGGCGTCAAGCTTCGCGCGCTTTGTGAAAAAGATACCGCGTTCGGGTACAGGATGATGAGCAATATCGCCAGCGTGATCCGGCGTCGCCTCCAGGCGGCGCGCAGAGAGATTGTCGCGCTGCGCGAATGATCGTTTGGCTCGAACCCGGCCTCGGGAAGCATTTCACCGTATTCCAACACCCTTCGGTCTATACTGGAAACGCGGTGGAATCGGTTGTTTGGTGAAGACTGCTTGTCGCACTCACTCGCCACAACGTCCTTGAAGATATCCATTGTATACTGAAAATCATTGAAATTTCCCGAAGCCGACTTTCGAGAAGCCCGCCCACCGGACACAACGCAGCACGGAGGGTAAACGGGCGGACCAAACGGAAAACGGGGCCGGCTTCGGTATCAATATCGGGTTGCACGTTTCGTTCGAGCGCCAGGCGATTGTTCGCGGGAACCGTTTCAAGCCGTTTACGGTATAAACCCGGATGATTCAGGGAAAATCGATCGTGTCCGGCAGATGAAAAAAAGATCGGTCGCAATCCGACGGTTGTTCCCATGAGTGTTTCCACACAACGTTTTCTTTGGGCCGGCGGCCTGCCGTATCTCGACGGGCTCACGGAGGCGCTTCGTTCCGCCGTTCCGACGATCGAGGCCCATGAATGTGTCGGCAGTTTTCGGCGGTTGTGCGCTACGGTCGGAAATTTGGATGTCCTTTTGAAAACAGTCGATCCGGAACGCCTTTCGCGCGACTTGGGCGCCTGTTTCGGAAAAGAGCGTATCCGTCGTGAAAAAGACGGATCGCTGCTCCTGCATGGGAGCGTTTCGGGCCGGGCGTCGAAACAGGCGATTCCGTTCCGGCTGCTTGCGAGCACGCCGGATTTTTGGGGAACCGCCCTGTTTTTTCACACCGGTCCCGCCGGACATCTCGAAGAAGTCGTTCGACGTGCCGCTTGCCGCGGGATTGCAATCGCGCCGGGAAAATTTCCCGCTTGTGAGGAAACGGATATTTATGCCGCCGCCGCGCTGCCGTGGATACCGCCCGAACTTCGCGATATTCCGGATGTTTGCGATTGGGCCGACAACGGTTCCCTCACGGACCGGATCCGCGATCTCGTCGGCGTAAACGATTTGCAGGGCGATTTGCACATGCACACGACCTGGAGCGACGGGTCGAACTCGTTGGAGGAAATGTGTACAGCAGCACGGGACCGGGGACTTCGCTACCTCGTCATTACCGATCATACCGAACGGGTTTTCGTCGCCGGCGGCCTGCCGGAAGAGCAAACCCTTCGCCAATGGGATGAAATCGACGCCTTGAACAATCGGTTGGACGGTTTGACCGTTCTCAAAGGAGTCGAATGCGACGTGCTGGAAAACGGGGATCTCGACCTGAGCGATCACGCCCTCGCCCGGGCCGATTGGGTCGTCGCCAGCCTCCATTTCGAACTCGACCAGCCGCGGGGACAAATCACGCGGCGTTTTCTCAAGGCGATGGAACACCCGGAAGTCTGCGTGATCGGTCACCCGACCGGCCGGATCATCGGCCATCATCCCGGTTGCGATTTCGATGCGGAAACGATTTTCAAAGCCGCGAGAGAAACCGGAACTTTTTTAGAGCTCAATTCAAATCCACGCCGCTTGGACCTCGACGACGTTCATTGCCGCTCGGCCAGGGAGCGGGGAATCCCGATCGTGCTTTCCAGCGACGCCCATTCGGCCGACGGGCTCGACGTCGTTCGTTTCGGGATCAACCAGGCCCGGCGCGGCGCGCTCGGGAAAAGCGACGTCGTCAACACGTTTTCCTGGGAAGATGTCAAAAAACGTTCGAAAAAAGGCTGATCGCTCCATCCCCCCTGTCTTTTCATCCACCCTGTCATTCCATGCCCCTTTTCTCCCGTATCGTGATAGTCGGTGTCGGCCTGCTCGGCGGGTCGATCGGTCTGGCGGCCAAAAAAAACAAGCTCGCGGATTGCGTTGTCGGAATCGGCCGGGACGAGGCGAACCTCCGGACCGCGCGGGACAGGGGGGCGATCGACCTTGCGACAACCGATTTCGAACGGGGGATTCGCGAACTCGGCGTTCCGGAATCGCTGCTGACGCCGTCTGATTCCTCCCTCTCCGTTTTCACCAACCTGGAATTCGGCGAAATACTCCCGGAATTGATCGTCATCGGAACGCCGGTTGGTTCCATCGGCGACATGGTTTGGGAATCCGCCATCGCGATCGACCGGGATTACTATCCGCGGGAAGACGGCGGCGATTCCTCGTTGCCGTTGCGCAATGTCCTGATTACCGACGTCGGCAGCGTCAAGGAGACGATCTGCGCCCGATTCGCCGGACTGGATGCGGAACCGTTGCCCAACGGCTGCCGCTTCATCGGTTCCCACCCGATTGCCGGGACCGAACGGAGCGGTGCGGAAAACGCCTCGGCGGACCTGTTCGAAAACCGGCTTGCCGTGATCACGCCGACCGAGCCGGTTCAGTACGAGGACATCGGCCTGCTCAAGCGATTCTGGCACGGTCTCGGTTCGAGCGTGGCCGAAATGTCGCCGCTCGAACACGATCGGATATTGGCGAGGACGTCGCATTTGCCCCACTTGGTCGCCGTCGCGCTCGCCGCCGGTTTGTTGCCCGAAGACGAACCGTACACCGGAACCGGATTTCGCAGTACGACCCGGCTGGCCGCCGGACCGCCGGCCCTTTGGAGCGACATCATCGACTTCAATTCGGCAATGATTCTCGATGCGATTCGCGAGTTCGAGGGGAGCTTGACGGCCCTGCGGAAAATGCTCGAACAGGGCGACCAATCCGGGATCACCGCGATCCTGAAAACCGCCAAACGCAATCGCGACCGGCTTTCCTGAATTTGCCGCGCAGCTGCGTGCAACCGCGTGCAGCCGACTGTGTGCGCAGTCGGCCAGATGTACAGTCGGACGTGTTCACAATCAGCCGGGTTCGCGACCGATTTATGCGCGAAAATGGGCGGTGTGCGAAACCGACCGGATTCTTTCTTCTTTTCCGTTTCAGCCGATCAGGAATTCGCCCCGGCTTTCGCGGACCGTGACGTCGATCAACGCTCCGATCGAAGCCGGGATACGGCTCGTTATCCGTACGGGAAGGGAAATGTCCGATGTTCCCGTGAACGATCCGACAAGCGGAACGACTTTTCCCTCCCCGGCGACCGTTTCCGCTTTTTCTTCAATGAGGACTTGAACGCGACGGCCGATCCGGGAGGCGGCATACGCGCTTCTCAGGCGATCGGAAAGCGCGATCAGCGCGGCTGCCCGCTCCTGTTTGAGCGGTTCGGCAACCCGGTTTTTCATGTCGGCCGCCTCGGTTCCCGCGCGCGGACTGAATCGAAAGACGTGAACTTTGGAAAAATCCGCCCGCTCGATCACATCCGCGCTTTGTCGGAAATCCTCGTCGGTTTCGCCGGGAAAGCCGACGATCATGTCGCTTGTCAGCGCGATATCCGGCAAACGGCGCCTGATTTCCGCGCACCGCTTGAGAAAAACACCGCTCGGGTGCGGTCGCCGCATCGCCGCTAAAATGCGGTCCGAACCGCTTTGCAGCGAAAGATGCAGGTGGCGGCAAAGACGTTCGGGAAACCGTTCCATCAAATCGAGCAATTCATCCGTAACCTCCATCGCCTCCAGGCTGGAAACCCGTATCCTCCAAGGAATTGCGGTTGTATTACCAACAGTATTACCAACAGTATTACCAAAAGTATTACCAACAGGGCTATCAACAGCGTTGCCGACGGGGTTGCCGGAGCTGGTGCGACGATGGAACCGGTCGTCGAGCAGCGCGGCGATCAAATCGTGCAGTCGCGCGCCGTCGGCATCGTAGAAACCCAGGTGGATTCCGGTCAGGACGATTTCCCGGTAACCGTTTTCGACCAGGCGGCGGACTTCTTCCAGGATTTCGGGGATCGGCCGCGAACTCATTTTCGACCGTACCGTCGGGATGATGCAATAGGCGCAACGGCTTCGGCAACCGTCCTGGACCTTGATGTAGGCGCGATGGCGTTCGCCGAAACGGTCGAGCCCGGCCGGTGGATTGACGAGACCGCGGGCCTTCAGGAAATCCGGGAGTTTCGCCTTGTCTGTCAAAACCTCGACGACATTCGGGAGCGAGGAAACGTCTTCCGGGGAACGGCTTGCGTAACAGCCCGTCACGACGATTTCGGCGTTCGGATGTTCGTTGGCAAGCCGGCGAATCACTTTCCGGCTTTTCGCGTCGCTTTCCCCCGTAACCGTACAAGTATTGACGATGACCAGGTCCGCCGATTCGCCCGGCGGGGTCTCGCGATACCCGATCCGTCCCAACGCCGCCGCGAGGTATTCCGTCTCGTATTGGTTCACCTTGCATCCGAGCGTGTACGTGGTAAGGTTCATGGCAAACGGGGATGAAATGGGGAATGCGGAGGGAATGGTATACCGAAGCCGGTTGAGTCGTTGGTAAACACAGCCCGTCCTATCCGCCTCCTTGGGCCGGGTGCGGCATTACCGCCAAAAGTCCGGTGCGCCCCCGTTTCGTTTGTTATCGGAAGATCAACACGGGACGAATCAACGGGAACAATCAACAACGGTCGAAACGAACGACGGGAGAGCGGTTGATTTTCACCCGTTCTCCCGTCGCGTCTTTCCGTCACTTCCGGATGCGGTCAGCCGTACAGGTCAACCGTACAGGCCGGCCGTGCAAGTTAGAAGTGCAGACGGAAGCTGGCGGCGACGATATCGCAGTCCAGCGTGTCCGCATGACCGGCGATGTCCCGCGTGCTGTGGACGTATTCGAGAATCCAGCGGACGTTCGGATTCCAGAACCAGTTCAGACCCAGCGTGAAATCGTTTTGCAGCCCGGCATTGATTGTCGTTCCGTACGGGGACGTGCCGTTCAGGTCACGCCAATCGGTCAGGTCGACGAAATTCCATTGGCCGACGATTTCGAAGGCCCCGAAGCCGTCGATCAAGTTGTAATCGCCGACCTTGAGCGTGTGGAAGTTGCGGTTCATCTTGACGGCCCCGAGCGTTCCCGTCCCGGTGTCGTAGGTGCGGTAATCGCCCGTCAGGAAATAACGCATTTCCAGGTACCCGCCGTACGCGGTGCGGTCCTGTTCGCCGCCGGGCAATCCCTTGTCGCCGTTGAAGGCGATGGCGTACATTTCGCCGTCGAAACCGAAAGCGCCGCGCTGGATGATGAATTCGGCGCCGACTTTGTTGTATCGGCAAGTATCCATGGACATCTGGAGCGGCGAACCGACGTCGAGATGCGTGAAGGCACCCGGGAGATAGCTGAAGCTCTGGGCCTGGCGGGCACCGGTTTTGTCCCGGTGGCCCGGTTCGGCATACAGCCAACTGGCACCGATGTGGAAGATGCGTTCGCCCTCCCTTTCCATGATCGGGGCCATGGTCAACCGGGTGTTGAACATCCAGCCCTGGTAATCGTTGATGTTGTACCGGGAATTGTTGATGGCCCGGCTTTCGAAGAATCCGAACATCCAGCGGGCTCTCTTATCCCAGAAATACTGTTGCGAACTGATCCCAAGGCGCCGGCCCGTATGGAAGGAGGATGCGGGCCCCGTCGGTTCCATCAACGTGGTCGTCGTTCCGGCTCCGACGTACGCGAATCCGTTTTCGACCTTGAAATGACCGACGCGAAGGGTGTTGAAAAGCGGAACGTTCTTCGTGTCGACGTAGCAGTCGGAAAGGTTGACCTCGTCTCTCGCGGAAAAAGCGAGTTCGACCTTGTACGAAAAGCAATCAAATCCCTCCCCGGCGGCGGAAAGGAAGAGCTCCCGTAGCCCGAGGTCGTTGTTGATATCGCCGTCGGCCGCCTTGCTTTCCTCGTTTTGATCGGCGATGTTGACCGAATCGAAGAAAAGCCGACCGCCGACTCTCGCGGTCCCCCACTTGTTCTTGGTATCGGGCTTCTTGATTTCTTTTTTGATTTTGTTGATTTCCTCTTGCAGGGAGGCGAGCAAGGCGTCGTTTGTCGGATCGGCCATGACCGGCGCGACATAGACCGGGGGCGGCGCGATCTGTTGAGGCGGCGCCGCCTGGGG
>DOMV01000160.1 GCA_003509805.1 Planctomycetaceae bacterium | reverse complement strand
TTTCCCGAAGGGTAAACAAGCGGTTGGCCGAAAAACTTAACCGGCTTCGGTATAATATACTGGAAACGCGATGAAAACGGACTTTTGGTCAAGTCTGCCTGCCGCACTCACTTGTCCTCAACTTGTGTTAATGTTAGGTATTTACGCGGATCGTTCGAGCGGCAGGCGATTGTTCGCGGGAGGATTGTCATGCTGTTTACGGTATAACAGCTCATCGTCAACAGTTGCGCGGCAGTTCACACCCGGTGTTCAACAATCCGCTCTTCACTATCAACTATCCACTATTGGCTTCTTGTATGTTAATGTTGGTGTACGGCGCCGCTGATGAAAATGGCGCTGAGAAACGCGATGATATAGGCTTGCAGGAAAGCGACGAAGAGTTCCAAGAGGCTGAAACAAACGCTGGCAAAAACACTTAAGGCGGCGACCCCGCTCCAGACGGCCAAGGATTGCGCCGCCGCCGCCGCGATAAAGCCTAAAAAGACGGCCAAGACGACGTGGCCGGCAAACATGTTGGCCCAAAGCCGAATCGCCAAGACACCGAATTTGATGAAGTAGGCGACCAATTCGATCACAAAAAGCATTGGTTTCAGGAAAATCGCGAGGACCAAGGGCAACTCCATACCCGGGACCAACCCGGTCCAGAATTTCACGGGGCCGTTATGTCGCATTCCCGCGTATGTCGCGACACAAAACGAGCAAATCGCCAAGATACAGGTCGTCGCGATGGAGCCGGTCGGGCTGCCCATCCAAGGGAGCATACCGAAAAGATTGCAGAACAGGACGAAAAAGAACAACATCCAAATGTAGGGGAGAAAACGGTTTCCGTCTTTTTTGCCCATGACGGCGAACACTTCCTTTCGCATGTAAACGAGGAGGACCTCCCAGAAATTCCAAAAACGACCTTTCACCGGTTTGCCGTCCTGAATCATCCTGGCAAGCGGAATAAAAATTGCGAGCATGGCCGCCGCGACAAAAAGTTCGATCACCATGTATTTGGTAATCTGGATACCGACCATCGGCAGACCGACTTCTCCGCCGAGAAATTCTGGAAAATGGAAATAGGTTGCATCCTGTGCATGAGCTGCTGGATCAGACATAATCAGGTACTCTTGTTAACCCCTTCGTACCGCACATGTTTGAATGGGCTCGAACATGCACCGCCATTTTCCGGCAAAACCAACCACACATCCAGCGGAAGGGAGACCAGATAAACGATCACGATGTAAAAAAGGGTCCAGTCGCGAAAAACCGCCTGGTAATCGGAAAGACCGGTTTCGGGGATATAGGGGATGATAAAAACGATCGGGACACCGAGCCGGGACGACAAGGCCCCAAAGAACTCGATCATCGGTCCCGAACGATAAAATCTCAAAAAGTATACTACGATAAGCGATGCCGTGCAACCGACCAAGTTGGCTTTTATTCCGATTCCGTAGGTTTCAAGGAGAATCGAGCCCGCATTTCCCGCAATAACATCCGTTTCGGGAGATTTGCCGGCGTCACCCCCATCGACCGTACCGTGGCCGCAACGTCGAACGGCAATGCCACGAACAGGAACGTCGCGAACAGGAACGCAACGAACGGCAATGTCGCCACCGACCTTCAGTATGAAAAAAAACAGGAGGGCGACCGACAATTTCACACAAAGGCGGTAAACCAAATACTTTCCCGGCATGTTTTCCGGTAAACACGCCAAACGTCCTGTCATCGAATGTCGTCTTCCGGGTCTTTCTTGTTCGAATCCGTTTTTTCCGAATCCGTATGTTCAAACGATTGTTTCGAGATGCTCATCAACTGGGAAAATGTCGCGTAGACGCCGCTTGCCAGTCCAATCAACATGCACCAAGGCGCGGTTCCCAATTTGTCGTCCAACCAGTTTCCCACAAGCGGAAAAACGACCATTTGCAACGAGGCCGCCAAAACCTGAAATCCGATGGCGTATCCTTTGGCGGCCGAGGCCGTCCATTTTTCCCGCTCCTCTTTTGACAACCTGTTTCAGCTCCTCCGTTTACACCACCGAAGTCGACCAAGTCGGCTTGTTTTTTCGCCCGGTTCCGTCATTGAGGGAGTTTTGTACTGTAAGCCGCTGGAATTTCCCGGAGCCGACTATACTGGAAACGCGATGAAAACGGCCATTTGACCAAGTCTGCCTGCCGCACTTACTCGTCCTCAACTTTTTGAATGTAAGTATTTACGCGGATCGTTCGAGCGGCAGGCGATTGTGCGCGGGAACAGTTGCAGGCCGTTTACGGTATAACCGGCTTCGATACGCCAATCCCGCCAACAGCGAAAAGTTGATCCATTGTCGCGCGTTGCGCCATTTTACTTGACCCGGCATTCTACTTGACCCGCAAACCAAAGTCAACCGCCCCCGCGCAACATTTTCGTACCAATTTTGAATCGTGGCCGAATCGAGGCCGAATCGAGTCCGAATCAAGGCCAACGCCGACAAGACACGCCTCGTTTCCGTGGAGATTGACAGGTCTTGGCCATGCGTTCATACTGGAAACGCGGTGCCATTGGTCGTTTGGTAAAGACTGTCTGCCGCACTCACTCGACCCTAACTTCTGTTTGTATAATGACATAAACGGATCGTTCGAGCGGCAGGCGATTGTGCGCGGGAACAGTTTCAGGCTGTTTGCGGTATACGCATGCCGGACTTTATACCGAAGCCGGTTGAGTTTGTTCGTCTGAACCGCCTGCTTACCTTCGGCAGGTGCAAGTCGACTTCGGGACATTCCAACAGCCGCCAACGTAATGTTTGCTGACCCGGTGACATTTCTGAAGTGATTTTACTGAAAAGGATTATGTTGACATGCTTCGGTTGGCCGGCGGAGCTCCGTGAAAACCGTTCATTTCATGCAATTTTTATCGGTTGAAAATTTTGTTTATCCCGCCAGTTGCAATGACGACGTTTTTCGGATAAAATTTCGCGAGGTGGTGTTCCGTCTTTGAAGTCTTTGCACGTTTTATCGCCCCCGTTTTGTCGCTGATTCCGCCGTTTTTGTATCGAACGCCGCTGGAATTTCCCGAACCAGCCTTGATTTCTGCAATCGTTTTTCAATCGTTCTTATCCGGAGAACCGTCGTGGTCACATCCAACGATCTTAAGTTGTTGACCGTTAAAGAATTGGCGGAAATCGCCAGGCAATGGGGCGTTCTCGGATGGCACGACATGCGCAAGGACGATCTTGTACGGACATTGGTAGCCAGGTCGCGGTCCAAGACGGCGCAAAATTCACAAATGCCGCCGGACAAAGTGTTTAAGCGATTGCAATCGTTTAAGGCACACGCTTCCAAATCCGTCGCGTCCAAAGGACAAGGCTTGAAAAGCGGTGGCAGGGCCGTCGGGAGTAGTGCCGTCAAAACGGCTTCCAACGGTAAATCGCAAAAAACCGGCCCTGCGGGGACCGAAACAGCACATCAGACGGAATCGGTTGTCGGTTCGCGGATGTCGACGAAAAAACGGACCTCCCTTCCCCGTATGGAAGCCGCGAGGCGTCCTGACGGATTAAAACACCCTCCACACGCCGATGTCGGGGGCGGTACGCCGTCGAAAAGGCGACGTTCCGATCAGCCCGGTCAGAATATCCAACAATTCAAGGAAAATCTGGCGCGACATCGCCAAATCCGTACGGTCGAGGAAAAACCGGGGCACGAGGACCGGCTTGTTCTGATGGTTCGCGATCCGTATTGGATCCATGCGTTCTGGGCGATCGGGCCCCGGGCGATTGAGCGGGCCAAAGTCGCGCTCGGCCATCATTGGCATGGTGCGAAGCCGGTGCTGCGGCTTTACCGGATCATCTCGGATGGTGCGACCAATCCGCGGCGACAACTTCTCCGGGAAATCATGATTCACGGAGGGGTCGATAACTGGTATATCGAAGTTTCCGATCCGCCGACCCAATTCCAGGTTGAACTCGGATACACCTACCACGAGAAGCGTTTTCACTCCCTGGCCGTGAGTAATGCCGTCTTGACGCCGCAGAACCGGGTCAAGGACGACGTGGAGTCGATCGACGGCAATTGGAGCGGTGTCGCGGCCGATTTCGACCGTGTTTTCAAGCTCAGCGGCGGCCTCGATTCCCATAACAACGCGCTCAAGGCCGTCTTTGAAGAAAAGCTGAAAAGGCCGATGAGCGCCCCGCTGATTTCCCGTTTCGGACCGCGACCGTTGGGTAGCGAAAAAACCAAGCGGAATTTCGAATTTCAAATCGAGGCCGACATCGTTCTTTTCGGGCAAACCGACCCGAGCGTCCAGATAAGCATCAAGGATGAACCGATCCGGTTGAATCCCGACGGGAGTTTTTCCGTCCGATTCAGCCTGCCGGAAAAGCGGCACGTCTTTCCGGTCGATGCGGTCGGGAGCGACGGCGTCGAAACGCAACGGGTCATCATCGCCCTCGAACGGAACACCAAAATTCTCGAAACGCTCATCGTCGAGCACGAGGAAGAGGAGTGAGCATTTGTCCCGGTTCCGGTTCTGCCCGCTCCTAATTCCCGAAAATTTTCTCTTTTCCGTGAATTGCTCTTGCCTTCGCCGCGGAAAATGTGGTAATCTGCACTACACGGGGCGGCGAGGGCCGTCGGCCCGGATGGGCAAATCAGAGCCGCAACCGTCAGGGAGCGGTTTTGCGAGGGCGACCGTTTCCTCGCGAGCGCGGCCCCGATCCCGAAAATGAAATTGAACCAGGAAGCGATTCAGATGTCTTTACGCACGAAACGATTGGTACGGTTTGTTCTTCTCTCCGCGGTCATTCTCGGGGTGTCGTTCCCGGTTGGCACGGCACACGCACAGGTGGTCAGCTCCGTCGTCGGAGGGGTCGCGGTCGATGCGGACTCCACGTTGCGGATGGCGACACGGTCGGAGAATTCGGCTCTTGAGAAGCAAATGGCCGGACTGGTATCGCTCATTCCCGAGGGGCTCGACCAGCCCTCGCCGTTCCGCAAAGTCTCGCTCAAAAAGCTCAACGCCGAAATGCGGCAGTGCATCGAAAACGACCGTGATTTCAGTCCGGCCGTTTGCTTCCTCGGTGGGCTTACTTCAATCAAATACGTCGTCGCCCTGCCGGAAGAGAATGACATCCTCCTGATCGGCCCGGCCGAGGGATGGAAGGTCGATGCGACCGGCAGCGTGGTCGGCAAAACCTCCGGGGCGCCCGTGTTGCTCCTCCAGGATTTGATTACCGTTTTCCGTGCTTGGAACACGGATCGGCCACCGGTGATCACCTGCTCAATTGATCCGACGCCGGAAGCCGCGAGGCGAACCAACCAAGTCACGAGTGTCCCGCTCCGGCTGGGTGAGGAGCGCAGGCGGGCTCACGCTCTGGAACAGGCAAACGGTAACCACGTCATCACAATCGAGG
>DOMV01000128.1 GCA_003509805.1 Planctomycetaceae bacterium | reverse complement strand
GCCTACCGCCCGTCGCGGCTCGCGACCCCGGCTGCGGGAAATTCAACAGCCTTCAGTATGCAACACTGCAATCGGCGACGCCGCGCTCTACGATTTTTGCAACAATTCGGCGATTTGAACGGCGTTGGTCGCCGCGCCCTTGCGCAGATTGTCGCTCACGCACCAGAACGCCAGACCGTTCTCGCAGGAAAGGTCTTCGCGAATCCGGCCGACGAACACCTCATCCTTGTCGGTGCAGCAATGCGGCATCGGGTACAACTTGTTGTCGAGATCGTCCATGACGACCACGCCCGGCATGGTTGAAAACAGTGCCCGCGCCTTTTCGACGGTGATCTTTTTCTCTGTTTCGACGAGGACGCTCTCGCTGTGGCAGTTGGCGACCGGGACGCGCACCGCCGTGGGACAAACCCGGATCGAATCGTCGCCGAGAATTTTCCGCGTTTCGTATAACAACTTCAATTCCTCGGAAGTGTACCCGCGTTCCTTGTGCCCGCCGATTTGCGGAATACAGTTGAACGCGATCGGAGCGCTGAAGTTTTCGTACGCGTATTTGTCGACGCCCCCGTTGTCCAGATAGGACTTCGCCCCGCCGATCAGGTCGCGCGTTCCCACGAGGCCCGCGCCGCTGACCGCCTGGTAAGTGCTGACGACAACACGCTTTACAACGCCGAAATCATGCAACGGCTTCAGCGCGACGACCAATTGCGTGGTCGAGCAGTTCGGGCTGGAAATGATCCCTTTCGGATGCTTTTTCGCCGCTTCCGGATTGACTTCGGGAATCACGAGCGGCACTTCCGGGTCCATCCGCCAATAACCGCTCTCATCGATCACGAGACAACCGCGTTTGACGGCTTCCGGAATGAAATCGCGGGCCGTTTCATCCGGCGTACTCGCAATGACGAGCTGAATCCCGTCGAACGCCTCGGGGGTCATCGCGACGACGGTCCGTTCTTCGCCCTTGAATTTCAGTTTTTTACCCGCGCTGCGCGCCGAGGCGAGAAACGTGACGGTTTTATACGGAACCTTCCGCTCTTCGAGGATTTTCAGGATGAGCGTTCCCACGGCGCCGGTGGCGCCGACAACGGCCAGATGATCGTACATCGGAGGAAAAGTTAAAAGTTAGAAGTTGAAAGTTAATGTCCAACCCTACGGTGCGTCGTCGGGTGTTCATGGCGTTTTCGCGAGTTTTTCGTATGCCGTTTCAATGTCCTCGGCGTCCCGGACGACGATTTCACAGCGGTCCCCCGCCTGTTTCTTCCCACAGTCGCCGGACGCCGTAGCGGTCGAACACGTCGTCGCAGCCGACGAGGGCGAAATTTTCCGTGAGGGCCTGGGCGATCAACATCCGGTCGAACGGGTCCTTGTGGTGAAGCTCCAACGTGCTCATGCCAACGATGTGGTTCAATTCGATGGGAAGTATGCGAAATTCGTTTTCCGCGAGCATGGCCGCCCCTTCGGAAATGGGTGTTTGCAACCGCAATTTTCCCGGTTGTTCCTTGATCGCCCTTTCCCAGAGCGACGCGATACTGACAAACACCACGCTCGTCCGATCCCCCACCAGATCCTTGAGGTGATTCGGTAACTTCGGATCGTTTTCCACATGCCAAATCAGGGCATGAGCATCCAGCAACAAGTCCATCGTCTTACATGTACCCCCCCCCCAGACATCAACGTCCGGCTCGTCGAAACCGTCCATCATGGTAAAATATCCCTTCATGCAACCGCGTCGTCGCACCGGTTTTTTCGACGCCGACTCCGGTTCGACATGGTGTTCCCGGAATCGGATGAAACGGACGTAGTTCTCCACTTCCGCCAATTGGGACGGCGGCAGGGCGGCCAGTTTTTCGTACAGGGAGTCGAGACTCATGTTCCGTTCACCCGTTTTTCTTCGCGAAATCTTTCATGAATGCGGCCAGTTTCACGACGCCTTCACGCGGCATGGCGTTATAAATCGAAGCGCGAAGACCGCCGACGCTGCGATGCCCGCCGAGCGTGGTCAGGCCGACCGTTTTCGCTTCCTCCTGGAATTTTTTGTCGAGTTCCTCGCTCGGCAGGCGAAAGGGAACATTCATGATCGAGCGGAATTCCTTTTCGGCATGGCCCGTGTAAAACCCGTTCGACGCGTCGATCACCCCGTACAGGAGCGAGGCTTTTTCCTTGTTGATCGCGTACATTTTTTCGAGTCCGCCGACCTCTTCAAGCAGCCAATCCGTCACCAGCTTGACCATGTAAATCGCGAAACAGGGCGGCGTGTTGAGCAACGATTTGGCCGCGTCCAGTTTTTTATAATTCAGGAGCGACGGGAGATTGTCGTCCGATTTGGCGACCAGATCGTCCCGTATGATGACGACGGTCACCCCGGCCGGACCGACGTTTTTCTGGGCGCAGGCATACAGGATGCCGTATTTCGAAACATCGACCGGGCGGCAGAAAATGTCGCTGCTGGAATCGCAAACGAGCGGCACGTCGCCCGTATCCGGCTCCGCCTGCCATTGGATGCCTTCGATCGTTTCGTTGGAGCAGAAATAGCAATACGCGGCATTCGGGTTGAGCGTCAACTCTCCGGCCGAGGGTTTCCGTTTGAACTGCGTGTCTTTTCCGTCCCAGGCGACATTGCATTCCCCCTGCGTCTTGCCTTCGGACAGCGCTTTCTTGCTCCAGGAACCGGTGACGATGTAGTCGGCCGATTTTCCCGATCCTTTGAGGATGTTCATCGGAATCATCGCGAACTGGAGAATCGCCCCGCCCTGGAGGAAGAGAACCCGGTAGTTCGACGGAATGGCGAGCAGTTTGCGGATATTCTCCTCCGCCGCGCTGATGATCGCTTCGAACGGTTTGGAGCGGTGCGAAATCTCAAGGACCGAGGCCCCGAAACCGGGCAGGCAAAGGAGTTCTTCCCGGGCTTTTTGGAGTACGGAAAGCGGCAGCACCGCCGGACCCGCCGAGAAATTGAATACGCGGTCTTGCATCGTTTAAATCCTTTTTGGAAGAGGGGTGAGAACGCCTGTGTCGAGAAGGCGGTCGCCAAAGAACAAATCGACGCCTGTCATTGTAACGGCCGCGTCGGGCTTTGACAAGAGCCCCGTGCCGAAAGGACAGGGGGCGGAAAACGGCGCCGCATCACGGGAAACGGCATCGCGGGAAACGACGTGCATGCAAGCCGGAAACGAAACAGGGACCGGATCCCGAAACCGGTTGAGCACAAGTCGACTTGTTCGGCAACCTCAAAGCCGGTCTGCCTATCTTGCCGAAAAGCGATACTGTGGGCGAGGCTGATAAAACTTTCGGCAGTTACCGAACATCTCTGGTAAATACCGTCCGTGCAACCCGCCCGTTCAATCCGCCCGTTTGCCTCCGGGCCGTGTTTTTTCGACCGTGTTTTTTCGGGGGTGTTGTTTCGGCCGTGTTTTTCAGGAATATTTTTTCGGGGGAACTCCCTGAACGTCGGCGGCGACATCATTCCTGGGCGATGATATCGGTCGGATCGTCGATCGTCTCGTCGATCTCGACGGCGATGTATCCTTTGTACGTACCGGGTTTCGCCCAGTATTTCGGGATGCCCTCGACGCTGACCAGGAGCGGCGAATCGACGCGTTTTTCCGTACAGATCACGTCGCCGACGCGCAGATCGAGCAGTTCGCGCATCTTGATTTTCGTTTGCGCCAGCTTGACTTTCAAATTGACTCGCAGGTTGCGGACCGACTTGCTGATCTTCTTGATCGNNATCCACGAGGTCGAGCCGAGTTTACTGCCGATCCGCTCGAACGAGTTGTACGGGATGCACAGGTTGATGATGCCGCGGACCTCGATCAGGGCGACTTCGAAACAGACGAGGACGACGACTTCGTTCGGCGGAACGATCTGGATCAACTGCGGATTGCTCTCGACCTGCACGACGGAAAGGTCGAGCTCGACGACGTTTTCCCAGGCGTGTTTCATTTCCTTGAGAAACAGGTTCGTCACGCGCGAAACGAGTCGCTGCTCGATGTCCGTGAGCGGACGGCGGGCGAGCATCGTTCCCTCGCGTCCGCCGCCGAGGAGCCGGTCGATCATCGG